>JBBFLP010000104.1:4429-10086 GCA_037478975.1 Armatimonadota bacterium | reverse complement strand
TGGGTGATGGCGCTGGCGTTCCACGGCGGCAAGTGCTACGCCCTGACGATCAACTTCGAGACCGAGGAGTGGAGCCTGTACTCCACCGCGGATCTGGATCCGCAGAGCCCGAGCGGCGCGCTGGGTGACATCAAGTCCCGGGTGATCGGCCTTAATGTCTCCACGTCGGACGCGGTGGTTACCTTCCCGTATCCGAACGACAACAGCCTGCCGTACTTCTACATCCAGGACGAGGATCGCACGGCCGGCTTCAAGGTCACTCCGTCCGATCCCAGCATCTTCGTGCCGGTTGGCCAGCGTGTGCAGGTGGCCGGACAGACCCTGGTGGTTGACGGCGAGGCCACCATTCACAAGGCTACGGTGGTGAGCGGAACAGCGGGCGCGGCTCCCGTGCCGCTGTATGTCCGGAATGCCGACCTGGGCGGCGCTTCCGTGGGTGTGCAGCCGCCTATCGCTCCTGGCAAGGGACTCACCAATATGGGCCTGCTGGTGCGCATCAGCGGCAAGCTCACGGAGTCCGGCGCGGACGCCACCGGATTCTTCTTCCGGGTGGATGATGGTTCTGGGGTGAAGATCGGCTCTCAGACCGTCCCCGGTATCAAGGTCCGCGGCTTCCCGCCCACCGGTACGCCGGGAGAGTACATCGGCGTGGTAGGTGTACTGGGTGCCGAGTGGGATGGCCAGCGCTATGTCCCGGTCATCCGGACCCGCGACTTCTCGGATGTGCAACAGCTCGCTGCTCCCTGACTTCTAGCAAAGTGGCGGGCGGAAGACCCCTTTCCGCCCCCCGCATTCCGCGTGTAACATGGTCACCTCCCGCCGGGCGGAGCGCGTAAGCGGCTCCGCCCGGCGCACGTCCGGGGAAGGAGCAAGAAATGGAATCTGTGCCGATTTCCGTGCGCGAGTCGCGAGGTGTGCGCCGTGAGGGTTTTGTCATCGAGCAGGGGGTGCCGGTTCCCCCTCTGCCTCCGTCACAGGTCGAGACCCTGACAGTACTGGATGCGGAAGGGAAGCCCGTTCCGTGCGACATATCCATCGAGGGGACTGATCAGGACGGACAGGTTCGCTGGCTGCTGCTGACCCTGCCGGTCACACTGGACGCGGGTGAAGAGCGAAGCTTCCTCCTCACGCAGGGACCGAGGGCCGCAGATTGCCCTTCGATCGAGGTGCGCGAATCAGGGGACGGCATCTTCATTTCCACCCCGCATCTCACACTGGAATTCCGGCAGCCGGACGGCATCCGGCTGACCACCGCGAAGGGGCCGGTCGTGGATGGCCATCTCTGGATGGACATCCGCTCCGATGCCCGCAGCACTGTCGGCGGGCTGCGGCCTGCCGAACTGCACCCTGAAGGTTTCCGTGTGCTGGAGCGCTCTTCCGCCAGAGTGCGGGTGCTTTTCACAGGAGCCTATGTTGCCGTCCGCCCGAAGGCCACCGATCTGGATCCGTCTCAGCGTTACGACGTGGAGGCGGAATTCGTCGTCACGGCGTTTTCTCCGGTGGTCCGCCTCCGCTGGCGCATGACAGACCGGATGCGCTTCAACTGTTTCTACATGTGGCTGGACCGTTACGTGCTGGGCTTCCCGCTGGCGCAGGGCTCGGAAGCAGTTTCCGGGGATGTTGCGCCGGGCGGGGGATGGTTCCGCAAATGGGCCACCGTGCGGACGCCGGGGGCCCGTCTCACCCTGACCGCTCCCTTCGCGGACTGGGTCGGCAAAGGCGCCGGTGTGGAAGCTTCACCGGAGCGCATCGGCCACGGCGGCATCTGTCCGCCGCCGGACGGAGGGTTCGGCGGTCACTCCCCGGACATCTGGCGCAAATTCTTCAACGGGATGTCCCGCACTTTCGAGGGCTCCCTGGTGCTGGACGCCTCCGCAGTGGACATCGCATCGGAGCTGCAGCCCGTGCCGCTCGTCCTGCCGCCCGAGCACTACGCCCGATGCGGAGAGCTGCCCGAGTCCGGTCTCAAGCCGTCGTTCGGTCCCTGGAAGGACGTGGTGGACCGGGCCGCTCAGTGGCTGCTGGACACCCAGTGGAAGGGCACGCTGTGGTTCGGCGAGTGGTGGCGTGAGATTGACGTGGACCACAACCTCGGCATCGAGGAGACGAACAGCGGCAACGCCGCGCTGGCGCCCCTGTATCACTTCTACCGTACGGGCGACTGGCGATACTGGGAGTGCGCGAAGCTGTCCTATCTCTACACCTGGGACATCCAGTTCTGCAAGTCCGAGGATGGCAACGGGCCCTATATGCACACGCGGCGCTTCCTGCTGGACCATCAGGAATGGTTCCACCCCCGGTATCAGCGGGTGGGAGGAATCGTCAAGCCATCTCACCTGTTCGCCGATAGCCGCGCCCGCGAGAAGGCCATCTGGATGCTGCGCTGGTGGGCGGACCGTTACTTCGATGTGGACGGCGCGCCCATGCTGCCCGATCGCAGTGGAAGGATGGAGCGCCTGACGGAGCGGGCTATGGCCATCATCGGCGACTCGATGGCCCTTGCCTATACGGAGACGGGAGATGCTTCTTTCCTGGAGCTCAGCAAGCGCATCGGGGACTGGGTGGTTAGTACCATCGCCGAGGAAGGATGGCTTCCGGAAAAGCCGGGGCCTGCCAACGCCCGTGGAAGCTCCATCGAGACCGGGTTCGTGGCCGACACGGCTTCGAAGGAGAACTCCAACTCCACCCGTTACATCCTGCAGGGACTCCTTCCCCTTTGCAGACTGACGGATGATCCGCGGTACCGTGACACATACATCCGGCTGGCGAAGTGGACGCTGTATTCTCCGCGCTTCGAATTCGGGACGCACTATTTTGCCTTCCACTTCGCGCTGGCGTCGCACGCTTACCGGATGAGCGGTGACCGTGAGATCCTTGATGGTATCCTGGATATCGTGAAGTGGGTGCTCTCGTGCGAGTCTGCGGAGGCTCCCGGGACGTATCCGTTCCTGCAGAGGTATCAGGTGCCTCCTGCGCGCTGGATCTGCTCCTACGACAATATCGCCATCACCGCTTATCTCCCTGTCTTGGCGAGCGTGCTGGAGGCCGAGGGCATCGGTGCTGAAGGGGCCGGATAAGTGTGGATGTGGCTTGAGTGCGAGGACGGGGCCGGTAAGTCGGGCCTGTCCTCGGAAGTGGTGGACAACTGGGGGGCGGCGGCCCGGCGGTATGTGCGTCTGACGGCGGGCAGCCGGCTGCTCCTCAGAGCAGACCTGTGGCCGGGCGGCCTGTGGACGGCCTCGCTGCGCTACCGGTGCCCCGAAGGGCAAGACCGCAACTCTGTTTCCCTGAGAGTTCGCGGGAGGGAGGCCGGTTGCCCGATCCCTTTGGAGAAGGCGACGGGATGGAAGTGGGCCTCCGTGCCTCTGAACCTGCCTGCCGGAGCTGTGGAGCTGGCGCTTGAATGCGCCTCCGGTGAGGTGCACGCCGATGGCCTCCTGCTGCACAGCGAACCGCTCCGGCTGCCTGACGGAGTGGAGGAGCTTCACAGGATGCTTGCTCCCCGCGAAGCCCAGCTTTGCGGGGAGGGCGAGTCCCGGCTGCTTACTTCTCCGCCCCGGTTTGCCCTCCCGGAAGCCGGCGTGCTCCCTTCAGAACTGGCTCAGACGGTTGCCGGAACGTCGTGGCCGATCCTGAAAAGCCTGGCGGAGAAGCCCTGTCCGTACCTTGTGAAGGATTTCGCCTCCCCGCCTGGCACGGACTACAACGCCGATACGGCGTGGCACCTGCTCAGCAAGGAGAGACTGTGGGAGCTGGCTCCGCACGATGGGCTGATCGGTGTCGTCAACCCGAACTCGGATCTGTATTATGCCATCGGGGTATCGTGGGACCCCGAGGACGCGGGTTTCCGGTCTCCGTCCGGCACTCTGCTGCACATCGCGGATACGGCCATCCTGCGGGTCGAGGCGGGAGAAGATCTGGAATGTGAGGCGCTGCTTCACTGCGCCCGTTCGGATACCTTGCTGGCGGAGATCACCGTCCGCAACCGCGGAAGGCGCCCCCGGCAGCTTTTCGTGACAGATGCCCTCTCCCGCGGGTCTCTGGAGCAGCCTCCCCCTCAACCGTTTACGCTGCCGGACCAGAAGTTCGGGTCGGGTGTGGAGACCACAGCCGGAGGGCTGGCCTGGCGCGGGTCCAGCGCCGAAGGGCGGCTGGGTGCGGCCTGCTTCTACGAATGGTTCCGCGGGCGCAGCCGGGGCCGCAGGTTGCTGGCAACGTTGCTGTCATCGCACCCGGCTGATGTCACCCGCAGACAGCACGCGCCGGGCGACCTGAGCGGCACAGGAATCATCTTCCGGGAGATGGAGCCTGTGGAGATACCGCCCGGTGAGACACGGTCCGTGCGGATGGCCGTGAACCTGCGGAGATTCACTCTGCAGGATGACTGGAACCCCGAGATCGCTCCGAAGTGGTATCGGAAAGAGAGTGAACAGGAGGCGCTCGACGCCGCGGTGCAATCCTGCCAGGAGGCGCTGGCCCTTGATGCCGGGTCTTCGCTACTGGTGGCGGTATCACCCTACTTCTCCTATCCAGCCCTGAGCGTCCCGGAGGAGGGCTGGGAGGAGTGCTATTACGCCTGCCTTGAACTGGTCCGCGCTTCCACGTTCAGCCCGCTCGGGGCGATGCAGGAGCCGTTCTACAACTTCTGCCGCGTGCACGCCCACGATCCGTTCAACTGGTGGAGCTACGGGATGCATGCGCACGAGAGCCTGATTGTCCTGTTCCAGAATCAGGTGGACCCGCGCCTTTCTATGGCGTTCCTGCGCAATCATCTCCGTCAGCAGACACCGGAGGGGCGCTACCCTTACGGTGTGAGTCACACCTCCTGCGGACGCACACAGACGGAGGAGGCCACGCTTCCCATACTGCTGTGGGAGTGCTGGCAGACCTATCTCTGGAGCGGCGACCGGGAGTTCCTGGAGGAAGCCTGGGAGTCCGGCAGGCGCAACCACGAATGGTGGCTTCGTGAGCGTGATCGTTGCGGGGAGGGGTTGTGTCACTGGGGGAATTACTCCTGGGAGTCAGCTCGTGATGACAACGCACTGCCCACCTGGCGCCTTACGGGCGGTGGAATGTATCAGGAAGCCCTGGATCTGAACTGTTATCTCGCGGTCCAGGAGCAGACACTCGCGGCCATGGCGCGGGAACTCGGCCACGCCAGCGAAGCCGCGCGCTATGCTGAGATGGCCCTGCGCCGGGCCACTCTGATGAACGCCTATATGTGGCACGAGGAGGATCGCTGCTACTACGGCATCGGCGAGGTGGTGCCCTCCTGGGCTCGGGCGCGTGATATCTCCACGTTCTTCCCTCTGTGGGCCGGCATCGCACCGGGCGGCCGCCACGAGCCGCTGGCCGCGCTTCTGAGCGACCCCGTCACGTTCGGCACGCCCTACGGCCCGCCCACCCTGGCCCGCAACGAGCCCGGCTTCGGCCCGCGCGCGCACTGGATGGGCGCGAACTGGGCGGAGATGACTCTTTTTGTGATTCTGGGGCTGCGGCGGTATGGATACTGGCGGCTGGCCTCCAGCCTGGCCTGGCGCAACACGAAGATGGTGTTCGACGAGCTCCGCCGCTTCGGGCATTTCCGCGAGTACTTCGATTCAGAGACCGGCGAGGGGGTGGACCTCATTGACTACTGCTGGACCGGGATGCCGGCG
>JBBFLP010000104.1:0-4329 GCA_037478975.1 Armatimonadota bacterium | reverse complement strand
GATCTGCGGGATGAAGCGGAGATCGAGATCTTCCATCCAGAGACCCTGGGCGATGTCCCCCGGGCTCCGGCGGAGGCTCCGCGCGACTGGCGGGACGTTCCGCCACACGCCTATCCCGGCGATCCGGAGCTTATTCGAGCCGTCCGGGAGGCCATGGTGGCGAAGGAGAACCTGCCTTGAAGGATATCCCGCTTAGTTTGACGTGCCCGGAGGGACTCGCAAGCTGCAGCTGTCCGGTGGAGCAGGGGATTCCCGTTCACCCGATGGATCCGTCGCAGGTGCCGTCCCTGCGCATGGTGGATTTGCGGGGTCGGCCGGTTCCTGCGTCCATCGAGCACGATGGTCAGGACGAGAAAGGGCGGACCGTATGGGTGCGGGTGGCGGCCGCCCCGGAGGTCTGTCAGGGCAGCCCGGCCACGTTCTATCTGGGTCTTTATCCGGATCTTGAGGAACCTGGACCGGATCTCGACGTCCGCGAGCGGGAGGACCGGATTGAGGTGACCTCTCCCGGGCATTATGTGGTAAGCGCCGGACCGGAGGGCGCCGTGCGCATCGAGCGGGACGGCGTGGCTCTGGTGGACGGGCCGGTTGATTTCCAGCTCTGGCCGGACGCGCGCAGCATCATCGGCGGCGGAGGAGGAACCTGCCGTCTGGCTTCGTTCCAACCCGCTGGCTGGCGCGTGGAGGAGCGTTCCCGGGGCCGGTGCATGCTCCTTTTGCGGGGACGCGTTCCGCGCTTCAGGCCCTATACCTCGGACCCCTCGGATTTTGACCCGGATGAGGGGTTCGATTGTGAGCTGGAGATGATACTGTATGCGTTCTCGCCCGTGATCCGCTGGCGGTGGCGCATCGTCAACCAGACTGGCTGGCAGGCTTACCTGGAGCGGTATGCCCTCAGTCTCCGGCTGGCGGAGTTCCCTTTTTCCCTGCAGTTCGGCCGCCCGGCTGCCGAAGGCGGTCTGTCCCCGTGGGTCACCTGCGCCTTCCCCTCGGGAGTGCTCGGCCTGGCTTGCGGATTCGTGGATGAACTGGGCGCAGGCGCAGGCGCCAGTCTTGAGCGCGACGGCGGCTTCGAAGGCGTCCGGGCGGAGGACCTGGCCTGCCTTCCCGAACGGCCGTTCCACCCTCATCAATACCTTCAGCGGATGGCAGATCCGGCGCGGGGATTGCGGCTGGTCTTCGGCGGAGTGGCGCCTCCACACGATGGCCGGATGACGACGGCCAACCCCGGCGTGCACCGACTGTTCTACCGCGGGATGGGCCGGACTTTCGAGGGCTGGCTGATCGTGGCCCCGAACGCCGGAGGGGCCGGCGAGTGCCTCGGGTCGCGCTACTTCACCTTGCCTCCCCAGCACTATTCGGATACGGGCGCGCTTCCGGAGGGTGGAGACCCCGTCACTTTCGGGGAATTCGGCAATGCGGTGCACCGTTGCGCGCAGTGGCTGCTGCAGCGGCAGTGGAAGGGCACTCTCTGGTGGGGAGAGTGGTGGCGCGAGTGGGACACCCTCCGCGAACAGGGGGTCGAATCCACCGCCAACGCCAACAATGCCCTTGCGCCGCTCTACCACTACTGGCGCACAGGAGATCAGCGCTTCGCCATCTGCGCCAGGCGTGCGATGGAGTTCGCGTTCGACATCCAGTTGAATCATTACCGGGGCAATATTGCGCCGTTCTTCCACTCCCGCCGCTTCCTGATGGACCAGATGGAGTGGGTGCACATGCGCTATCAGCGGATTGACGGGGTCATCCGCGCAGCGCATTTCTTCGGGGACCGCCGTGTGCGCCTCAAGACCATCGAGGCCATGCGGCGGTATGCGGAGGCCCTGGTCTGCCCGGACGGAGCGCCCGGCTTCGCCGAGGGCGGCCCCATACGGGGACGGCGGGTCAGGGCCGGCGCGGACTGCACGAACTTCGGTGAGGTTCTGGGCATCTGTTACCGGGAGACGGGTGATCCGTTCTTCCTGCAGACGGCCCGGAAGATGGCCAACTGGACCATCCGGCAGATGCGCTCCTGGGACTGGGAGAAGGATGTCGGGAACTCCTACGGCTGGCACTTCCTGATGCGCGGTATGCTCTCCACGCTGAAGCTCACCGGCTCAAAGCGGTACCGCGACTGGTATCTGGATATGGCCAGGCGCAACATCGCCTATCCCGTCGAACAGATAGACTTTCGGTGCTGGATGTGCTGGCTCCTGGTGGAGGCGGAGAAACTGGGCGGGGAGTGGCGCATTCTGGAAGAGGCGCTGAAGCGCACGCGCCACGTGCTGAAGCGGCTTTCGTCCACGGGAGCAATCCGGGATGAGTGCGGGCCTCCGTGGAGCAAGTGGCCCACCATCTGGGAGCGGCTTTACGACCAGAAGACCATTGTGGCTTATGTTCCCGTGCTGTCCGCCCGGCTGGCCTCCTGGCATCGGGAGACCGGCGTGCAGGAGTGAGCGGGATGGGGGCATAATACCGGCGTTGTAGATCTGACAACCGGCGCGGGGAGCTGTGGTTGCGCTGTTCGGGCTGCTCCCTGAGAAAGCCGGACTCCGCGAGGTGACATATTGATGCTGGATCTTCTCCTCCCGGGCGCGGCTGTGGTTCTGGCCTTCGCCCTTCGTTCTCCTGCCCGCGCATCTTCCGCGGCCGATGAGCCGGTGGATGTGGCCGAATGGGGCTTCGCTTTTACAGGCGAGGCTGAGGGCTCGACGCCGGTCTACGCTCCGGCGCTGAACGGGCGTGGCCAGGGGCCGGTCGAGGTTCCGGCCGGCGGATGGGCGATGCTGGAGTGGCGGCGGCCGCGCGACGTGCGGCGGGTGGTTCTCCGGGGGGGCGCTTTGCCCTCTCCCGGGAGCGTGCGTCTGGAGTACTGGTACCGCATCTGGCCGGATGGCGGAGGCGGAGGATGGCAGCGGCTGGACGATCCGTACAACGGACAGTGGGTGACGGCGCACTGTGACATCTCTGCAGAGGAGGGTGCTCTGACCCTCCAGCTCCGGCCGCTGACTACGGATGAGAATCCCGCCGTTGAGCGCACGGGTTTCGAGTTCCGTCGCACCTATCGCGTTCGCGTCGTCTTCGAGCAGCCCGTATCGCTGAGCTCAGTCCAGGTTTTCACAGACGCGGTCTGGCGCGAGGCGGAACTGGACCTGGAGTGGAAGCCGTCGGCTCAGGAGAGACCAGAATGGAACGGAACCGTAGAGGCGCGTTCGGCGCATCTGCTGGAGGTCCTGACTCCCGGCAGGGAAGGTGCGGACGCCACGGTGCGGGTGCGCTATGCTTTTGCGCCTGATCGCCTGAGCGAGGATCGAGGGCACGTTGTCTTCCGCACGGCGGGATGGGACAGCTTCTCGGTGTTCGTGGACGACGTTGTGCGCGAGGGCGGTGTCTACGTCCGCGACATAGATGCGTTTGTCTCCGACAGTTCGCGCGGGCTGCGCTTCTCCCGCTGGCAGCGTCCGGCGGATGCCTGGGAAGGCACCGTTATGGAACTGGTCGCCCGGATGCCGGAACAGAGCCTGGAGCGGGTGATGAGCGTCATGCCAGCCAAGCCTCCGCGGGAGGCCCATCTGGGAGTCCCGAACCTCCGGCAGGAGTTCACCATCCTGGCGTCCGGCGACGTGGAGCTGCTGGAGAACAGCCTGCGCTCACCGGGCCGCGACCGCGACCGCAGACCCTGGAGCGTGCGCAGCCTGAGATATTCTCTTTCCACCCTGGAAAAGCCGGACTTTACCGAAGAATGCGGCCGCAGCGCGGTGCGGCATCTGGAGGAGGGATGGCTGCCGGTCATTCATACGGAGTGGGAGAACGAGGGACTGAAGTTCCACCGCGAGGCTTTCGCCGCTCCCCTGTTGGAGCCCATCGGCCACAATGAGGATGCCCGCCGGGGTGATGAGCCCATCGTGCTCTTGGAAAAGCTGACGGTCACCAACCCCACAGAGGAGACCCGCACGGCCTGGTTCTGGACGGAGCTCTCTTTGAAGCGGCCGATGACCGTTACCCCGGATGGCCTGCTGCGGCTGGAGGCGCCTTCGGAGGGAGAAGCTCCTTCCGGCCTCACTCCCATCCGCGGCCGCATTGACACGCGGGGACGAGGCGAACTGACCATCGTCCCGGACTGCGTTCCGGGCGTTCCCGGCAGCCCGGATCCGGAGCTGGAGAACTCGGACGCACCCCGTCAGGCGGTTCTGTACCGGGTGGAGCTTGGCCCTGGCGAGTCGCATTCCATTCAGCAGACCATGACCTACATCGAGCTGCTGGACGATGCCGAACTGAATGCCCTGATGCGCCAGGACTACAATGCCCGCCACGGCGAGGTGCGCTCCTTCCAGTAGGAGACCACCTCGC
>JBBFLP010000103.1:6380-10145 GCA_037478975.1 Armatimonadota bacterium | reverse complement strand
AGGCGTTCGAACCACCCACAAGAATGAGGTGCCCGCCCTGCCGGACCCATGCTGCAAGCGCGCGGTTGTATGCGGGGTCCATAGGCTTGAAGTAGTCGAAGCTAACAAGCAGGGTGTGAAAACTCCGCAGATACTCCGCGTCCGGCGTCCGCTCGACAGGCGCCACGCGCACAGGGATGCCGCGGTATACGAACGGCAGGGACAGGCCGTAAAAGCCGTTCAGGTTGTTTGCGTCCGGCTCCGCGCGCTGATAGGCCGCCGAGTCGCCGATCAGCACTCCCAGCCCCGTCCCCGGACGCCGGCGCGCGGGCATCCGGGAGATCTCCCGGAGCGCGTTGAAAGCGCATCCCAGCGCTGTGGCGTAGTCCTCGGGAATGCGGCCATAGATCCGGTTGGGCCATGGCAGCAGCTCGAAGGCGTTCACCTCGGGGAACATCAGGCTGGCTACGAGGGTATGCTCGTAGTTGGAGCGGTAATCCTCCATCGTCCGGTCGGGATTGTCTTCCAGCGGGTCCGCCAGGAACCATAGCCGCTTGCCGCGGCCGCGGTACAGCTCCACCAGCGAGGAGTACTCCAGGTAGCCGTTCTCGAAGGTCCGCTCCTTCATCTCCCCACGGTACATGCAGGCGGAGCGGGCGGTGCCGGTCCACACCTGTCCCACCACCTCCTGCATCTCAGGCATCCGGGCAAAATCGTCAAACGGGAAACTGATGCCCCAGCTGTGGTAGTTAACCGGGCTGTGGTGAGCCACCACGCGCAACACCGACGGATCCTCCTGCTGTACGGCCTGCAGGATACGCTCGATGAGGCGGTACTGCATGCGCATTTTGAGCCGCTCGGACTTGATGCGCGCGTCATGGCTGGATGCCGGGTCCTGCCATGGCTCGCCGTAGAAGCGCTGCCATTCGTCCTTGAAGCTCTGCGAGTATCCCGCAACGGCGAAGTACTCCGGTTCCTCGGGCATAACCGCGCGCGCTCCGTTGCGCACGGCGGTCAGGTAATAGTCCACGCTGGCCTGGATGCGCCGTTCTGTGGGGACAGTGTAGTAGCTGCCGGGACCGCAAGTGAGGATGGTGCCGTCGCGCGTGGTCTGGCCGTCCTCGGGGTATTGGCTGATGTAATCCGGTCCCGTGCGGAAGCCCCCCATCACCCAGACGGTGTATCCACGCTCCGCCCATGAGGCGATCCTCTCCTTCAGGTTGCTTGCCACGATCGCCACATCGGACCGGATGTCGTGTCCGGGATGCCATCCCTCGGCCGTCTGGAAGGACGTCCCGGCTTCCTGGCGGGCAGCGGCCGGGACAGCAAGAATCGCCGCCAGCGCAAGGGCGCCTGCAAAGATCTGATAGGTCATGGTGGTCTCTCCCCTCCCACAGGAAGCATCCAGCATCCGCAAGGAGATTCTCCGGGCATGCTCCCCCCTCCTCCGGCGGCCGGAGGCGCACCTGTTTCTTAGAAGTCGCTTTCCGAGAAGCGGTATCCCCGGATCTGCGCCGCCGGCGCATCGTCGCGGATGTAGTTCACCACCAGAAAGCGGCCGGGTTCGTATTCCACCCATCCGGTGTAGCCGCTGTCCGGTGAGGCGCTGCGGTCGTGGTCCAGCGGCAGCACAATGCCGGACTGCCGGGATTGCTCCGGCTCCAAGGCGCTTCCCACGGATTCCAGATAGGCGAACGTGTTCTTAGCCCAGGGTGATCTTGCTCCCGGGAAATGACGATAGGTGACCATCACCCTGCCGCTGCGGGTGAGATGAGCCACGGGGCGGTGGCCGCTCTCCATCAGGGTCGGGAAGGGACCCTCCCATGTCCGGCCGCCGTCGCGGGAGATGCTTTTGTAGACGGGCCGGCCTCTGGAGCTGTTCTCCCGCATATAGCAGACCAGCTCGCCGCCCGGCAGCTTCAGGATGGATGCCTCGCAGAAATCGTAGCCCTTCCGGCTGGCTATGGTGACCGGTTCTTTCCAGGTCTTGCCGCCGTCCTGGCTGTGGCTCACCACCTGGACCAGGTTGCCGGTGGAGTGGTCTCTGAGATGAGTCGCCAGGAGCCAGTGGCCTTCTTCCACTTCAATTACCTCGTCCGGCATAATGCCCGGCACCGTTGTGAAGACCGGACCATCCCAGGTCACCGCATCGTCTCTGCTGAAGAAAAAGGCCACCCGCGATGCGGCCAGATCGGCCTCACCCGGAGGGACGCTGTAGACGTCGCAGAGAAGCAGGACGCGTCCGTCCGCCAGCTGTTGCGCTTTGGGACAGTTCCATTTGCGCAGGCCCGTTTCCGTTCGCGCCTCTTCCACCAGCACGTGCCGCGGCGAGAATGTGGCGCCATTGTCGTCGCTTGTGCGGACGATCAGCCTGCAATACTGTGAGGCGGAATGCGTGTCGCTCTCCCGGTAGGTCAGCACCAGCCGGCCCGAGGCCAGGCGCGTAAGGCTGGGAAAGCACTCGTAGGTGGAATCATCGCGGCTGATGGTGAACTTTTCGATGCGAACACCAACATCGCCGGCGGCCCGGGCGCAGGTCAGCGCGCCGGCCAGCAACAAACCTGCGAATACGACGGTGAGCGCTGGCTGGATCACAGATCTGCTTCCTCCTGTGGAAATGCGTCTACTCGCCGCGCGCCGCATCCCGGAACCGAACCACGGCCATGCATTACCGCGCGCCACTCACGCGCTTCGATTGCGCTTGCAGTTTTTTCGGCAATCTTCCGTCACGACTCTGCCGTGTTCCTCTCCCAGATGACCCTATCCCGCCGCATCTCTGTGGAACCGGAAGAGTCCCCGTTGCACCGGTGACGGGCGCTCCTCATACAGTCTCCCGTGCAAAAGACGCCCGGTCTTCTTGCAGTTGACTCCTCCCCACTGTTTGAAGAAAAAAGGAACTCCCGCGGTACGGCACTGCTGCAGGATGGAAAGAACCCATTCCTCTCGCATCGGCCGTGCAAAGGGACCAGATTCCCCTCCCACAATGACCCAGTCTATTGCCTCCAGCGGAAGTTTCTCCAGTGGGCCCAGCAGCGGTTCGCACGAGAGGAAGCGGATCGCCGCAGGGACGCGACGGAGATCTTCCACCCGTGGGATCGCTTGCACGTTCTCAACCGTCACGCCCATCCATATATTTTCCGGCCATGGGAGCCGCTTCGCCAGCTCCCGAAGACGTCCGCTCCTCTTGGTGAGCATTTGGAAGGTATGTTGCGGACAGGATGCCATCACCTCGAAGATCCGGGCGATGAATTCCTCCGGCACCGCCTCATGAAAGACGTCGCTCATGGAGTTTACGAAGATGGTCCGGGGCTTCCGCCACCGCCGGGGAAGATCCAGCGACTCCGGGTGGAGGGTCAGGGCAAAGCCGTTGGCGTAGCGGGGAGCGCCTATGGCCTGCAGGCGACGCGCCATGCGCTCCGCGTAGCAGTTCTTGCACCCAGCGCTCACCTTCGTGCAGCCGGTGAGAGGGTTCCAGGTGGCATACGTCCATCTGATCGAGCTGTGGTTTGCCATAGATTTCTTCTCTGGGAGTCGGCCGGGCTACGTGCCCGGCCGCATTCCACAGCTGATTATACACGAACAAATGTTCGATAACCACCCTTGTCACTCTTCCTCCACCGAGCGTTGCAGATCCTCGATGGCGTCCAGAATGCCCGCGAACCGCCAGCCGAAGTCTGTCAGATGATACTCCACGCGGGGAGGTACCTCCGGGTAGACCACTCGCTCCAGAATCCCGAACCGAAGCATCTTGCTGAGGCGCTCATTCAGCACCTTTGCTGTCAGTCC
>JBBFLP010000103.1:0-6280 GCA_037478975.1 Armatimonadota bacterium | reverse complement strand
CGGTTGCCCGGGACGTTGAAGAAGTAGGGCTCGCGGGCTGGCGGGCGTATGAAGCAATCTCCGAAGATGACGGCGTTGTCGCACGGTTCGGAGAAGCGCGCTCCGTGCAGGGCGTTGTGGTATTCGTTCGCGAAGATGGTGACGTGCTGGCGCGGCCGGCCGCGGATCACGGTATAGATCCGCGGCTGATGGCTGTGAAACGTGTTGTGGCAGATGACCACCCAGTCCCCCGCGAACGGCTCGACCACCTCATCGGGCCGCCTGCTCTCGTGATTTCCGTGCATATCGAAGGCGTGGCTGATGCGCCCCTCCGTAATGTCGGAGATGTTGGAGCAGGCCAGATAGGCTGTCCCCGCGCGGCCTGTCCCGGCGATGTCGTGCCGGTTGTTCAGGAAGCGGTTCGCCACGATATACGCCTGCGTTGAGGCCAGACAGACGCCGTAGCCCAGTCCCCTCCTCCGGCAGTGATGCAGAAAGCTGTGGTGGATGCGGTGTCCGGTTCCCGCGTTCACCAGATAGACGCCGGCGTGGGAGAATCCGGAGATATCGCAGTTGTCCACCTCTGAGCGCGGATGCAGGATGGTGATGCCGCGGCTGTTGGGTAGCTCGTAGGCGGATCCGTGCTCCTCCGTGTCCGGTCCTACCATCCGCAGGCCCGTCACACGCACACCCTCGCCGCCTGTAGTGAATACCCCGGGGCATTCATAGTCGCGGAACCGGATAAGAGCGCCCGGGGAGCCTTCGCGCCCCCGCCCGCTGGCCAGCGTCACGCCGCCCGGGATCTCCATCATCGGGCTGCCCGTGGCGTCTATCTCCGCGCGGTCGTCAATGTAGACGATGTCTCCCGCCCGCGCCGCGGCGAGGGCTGCCTTCAGCTCCTCCAGAGTGCTCACGCGTCTGGCCTCAGCAGGATCCACCAGGCGGGTGTAGCCGGGTCCGCCTCCGATCGGGTCGGCGCCGGTGTAATGCCGCGCTCCACAGATTCTCTCCGCGCTGGAGGCTGCGCACAGCAGGCCAAGCGCAGCCAAGGTCATCAGGATTCGCACAGTCATCGCGCTGTCTCCTTATGGGGCCTTTTTCACCCGCGAAGGCCGGGTGCCCTTCTTCCTCGCAGGAGGGGAAGGTTGTTCGGGCTAAGCAGACCTGCGGAGGCACTGACGGAACCGATGGAAGAGAAAACCCTGAGCGCGGGCGCGGCCGGCGAGCGCCCCTGGTTGAACACGGACCTGCCGTTCGAGGAGCGCGCGCGGCTGCTTGTATCGGCGATGACGCTGGAGGAGAAGGCGTGGCAGATGGTCAACCACGCACCCGGCATCGAGAGACTGGGCGTGCCGCCGTACGACTGGTGGAATGAATGTCTGCACGGAGTCGCCCGCGCGGGGGTGGCCACGGTGTTCCCCCAGGCCATCGGCCTTGCGGCCACATGGAACACGGATCTGGTCCACCGGATCGCCACCGTCATCTCCGACGAGGCCCGCGCCAAGCACCACGAGTTCGCGCGGCGGGGAGACCGGGGCATCTATAAGGGGCTCACCTTCTGGAGCCCGAACATCAACATCTTCCGCGATCCGCGCTGGGGCCGGGGCCAGGAGACGTACGGGGAATGTCCTTTTCTGACCGGGCGCATCGGGGTGGCGTTCGTCACCGGCCTGCAGGGGGACCACCCGAAGTATCTGAAAGTGGTCGCCACGCCCAAGCACTTCGCAGTGCACAGCGGCCCGGAGAAGGACCGGCACCACTTTAACGCCGAGGTCAGCCCGAAGGATCTTCGCGAGACCTATCTGCCGGCCTTCCGGGACTGCGTCGTGGAAGGTAAGGCGTGGTCGGTGATGGGCGCATACAACCGCACCAACGGCGAGCCCTGCTGCGCCAGTCCCACCTTGCTGCAACGCATCCTGCGGGAGGAGTGGGGCTTTCCGGGATACGTGGTCAGCGATTGCGGGGCCATCTGCGACATCCACGCTCATCACCGGGTTACTTCCTCGCCGGCGGAGTCGGCCGCTCTGGCCGTCCGTAACGGCTGTGACCTCTGCTGCGGGGACACCTACACCAGCCTGACAGAGGCGGTTCGGCAGGGGCTCATCACGGAAGAGGAGATAGACCGGGCGCTGACGCGCCTGTATACGGCACTTTTCCGGCTGGGTATGTTCGACCCGCCGGAGAGCGTTCCTTACACATCCATCCCTTACGAAGTGAACGACTGCGATGAGCACCGGCAGCTTGCGCGCGAGGCTGCCCGGCAGAGCATCGTACTTCTGAAGAACAAAGGCGGCCTGCTGCCATTGCCGAAGGATCTGAAGAGCCTCGCGGTCATCGGCCCCAACGCGGATTCCCTGGATGTGCTTCTGGGCAACTATTACGGGACCCCCTCCCGCCATGTCACGCTTCTTGAAGGCATCCGCCGGAAGGTGGAGCCGGGCGTGCGGGTGTTCTATGCTCCGGGATGCGCGGTCACTGGTGGGGGGCGGGAAGGGTTCGCCGAGGCCACGGCCGCGGCCGAGAGGGCGGACGTGGTCGTGATGTGCCTTGGCCTCTCGCCGAAGCTGGAAGGCGAAGAGGGCGAGGTGGCCGACTCCGACGGCGGTGGCGACCGGCTCCACATCCATCTGCCAGGATTGCAACAGGAGCTGCTTGAGGTGGTCTGTGGAACCGGCAAGCCCGTCGTGCTGGTGCTGACCCATGGCAGCCCTCTGTCCATTCCCTGGGCGGCGGAGCACGTTCCCGCCATCCTCAGCGTCTGGTATCCCGGCGAGGAGGGCGGAAGCGCTCTGGCGGACGTGCTTTTCGGGGACGCTGTTCCCGGTGGACGCCTTCCGTTCACCACGCCTGTGTCGCTGGAGGATCTGCCTCCCTTCGAGGACTACCGAATGGACGGCCGCACCTACCGTTTTGCGAAGAAGGAGCCGCTCTTCCCGTTCGGCTTCGGGCTGAGCTACACCACCTTTGAATACGCAGGCCTCCGGTTGAAGTCCGGACAGATCGCCTCCGGCGAACCGCTGGAGTTGAGCGTGGAGGTCGCCAACACGGGGCACTGCGCCGGGGATGAAGTGGTCCAGTGCTACATCGCCGACCGGGAAGCCTCTGTCCGCACCCCTGTGCGCCAGCTAGCGGCATTTCGCAGAGTCACCCTGCAGCCGGGCGAGCGCCGGACGGTGAACTTCACCATCCTGCCACGCCAGATGGCTGTGGTGACGGAGGATGGCAAGTTCGTGGTGGAACCCGGCGCTTTTCTGGTCACGGTGGGGGGCTCGCAGGGAGACGCGCGCAGTCTGGCGCTCGGCGCTGCATCGTGCGTTCAGGCGGAGTTCGAAGCCTGCGGCGCTCCGGCGGAGCTGCCGCACTGATGTGACCCGGAAGGCCGGACGATGACCTTGCTTTCGCGCAGGGATTTTGTCCGGGCGGGCGGGGCCGCAGCGATCTGTGCTCTGTCTGGCCTTGCGCGCGCACCGGAGGGGAAAACGCATATGATCAAGCCTCCCAGCATTCTCCTTGCGATCGCCGATGACTGGTCGTGGCCGCATGCCGGAGCTTACAGGGATCCGGTGGCCCGGACGCCGACGTTCGACCGCCTGGCGCGGGAGGGGATGCTCTTTACCCAGGCGTTTTGCGCCGCGCCTACCTGCACTGCCTCGAGAGGTTCCATTCTTACGGGGCAGGCTCCGCATCGGCTGAGAGAGGGAGCCAATCTGTGGAGCACGCTGCCGGCGGATATCCCCGTGTATCCGGATCTGCTGGAACAGGCGGGGTATTTCGTGGGTCATTGCGGCAAGGGCTGGGGGCCCGGAAAGGTGGAGGCCGGAGGGCGCACCCGGAACCCGGCCGGCCCGGCTTTCGGAAGCTTTGCGGAGTTCTTGGATGCCAGGCCATCGGATGCTCCGTTCTGTTTCTGGCTCGGGTCCCGCCGTCCGCACAGGCCCTACACGGCCGGAAGAGGCGTGCGGGAAGGGTTCGATCCGGAGCGTGTGGCGGTACCTCCATTCCTGCCGGATAGCCCGGAGGTGCGTTCCGACCTGGCGGATTACTACGCGGAGGTCGCAGCTTTCGATTCCGACGTGGGCGAAGCGCTCCGTCTTCTGGAGGAGCGCGGTCTTGACAAGAACACGCTGGTGGTGGTCACCAGCGACAACGGGATGCCGTTTCCTCAGGCTAAGGCGAACCTCTATGAGGCCGGCATACGAATGCCATTGGCCGTTCGCTGGCCCGGACGGGTGAAGCCGGGCACGAGGGTCCGGGATCTGGTCAGTCTGACGGACCTGGCTCCCACGTTCCTGGAGGCCGCCGGTGTCGCCGTCCCGGAGGAGATGACCGGACAGAGCTTCCTGGACATTCTGCTGGAGGGGCGCAGCCGCCATCTCCGTGAGGCGGTCTTTGGCGAGCGCGAGCGTCACGCCGCCGTGCGCGCAGGGAATACGGGCTATCCCTGCCGGGCCATCAGAACAAGCCATTTCCTGTACATCCGGAACTTGCACCCGGAACGGTGGCCGGCCGGAGATCCCGGTGAGGCGGATGCGGAACTGGACGTTCAGGATCTGGCCAAGGGCCCGTTTGGCGACATAGATAACGGCCCCACCAAAAGATTCCTGCTGGCCAACCGTGATGCTCCCGGTGTACGCGAGCATTTCCAGCGCGCCACAGCCCTCCGTCCGGCCGAAGAGCTTTTCGACCTGAGCGTGGATCCCTGGACGCTTCGCAATGTAGCCCCGGAATCCCGTTACTCCGGCGTTCTGGCCCGGATGAGGGAACGCCTGGGTCGCTGGATGGAAACAACCGGTGACCCGCGCTCCCGTGGAGAGGATGGCGTTTGGGACACGTGTCCCTACTATGGCCCGGTAAGATGATGGATGAAGGCAATGGACAGTAACCCTGCTTGCGAGTTCGAAGGACGGGGCGGCCTGGCGGCGTTGCGCCTGCAGCATCCGTCGGGGGCCGCGGTGGAGGTCTACCGGAACGGCGCCCACGTGACGTCGTGGGTTCTGCCCCGGGGAGAGGAGATGCTCTTCCTGAGCAGCAGGAGCCGGTGGGAGGAAGGAAAGGCCATCCGGGGCGGCATTCCGCTGGTGTTCCCGCAGTTCGGTCCCGGACCTCTGCCGCAGCACGGTTTCGCCCGCACAAGCCTCTGGTCGCTTGCGGAAGCGGGGCTGGCCCGGGACGGCAGCGTGCGGGCCCTGTTCAGCCTTGAAGACAACGATTCCACCCGGGCCATCTGGCCCCACCGTTTCTCGGCGGGCCTTGAGGTGGCTCTGAAGGAGGATAGCCTGAGCGTCTCACTTGAGATCGTCAACCGGGACGAGGAGCCCTTCTCCTTTCAGGCAGCCTTGCACACCTACTTCCGGGTGGAGGACATCGCGGCGGCGAGGCTGGAAGGTCTGCGGGGCGTCGAGTTCGTGGACTCCCTGCGCGGCGGTGTCCGGGAGACGGAGGAGCGGGAAGCCATCACCTTCGAGTGCGAGACCGATCGCATCTATGACAACGCGCCGGAGACCCTCCGCCTGGCAGATGCTGCCCGCGGCCGCACCGTGGTCATCTCCAGCTCCGGGATGCGCGATGCTGTAGTCTGGAATCCCTGGGTGGAGAAGTCCCGCAGGATGGAAGACTTCGGCGATGACGAGTACACCCGGATGCTCTGTGTGGAGACGGGGGTAGTGCTGCAGCCCGTGACGCTGGAGCCAGGCGCGAGTTGGTCTGGCCGCAGCGTCTTCGAAGCCGGGTAGACCCGTCCTGCTTCGGGTCATAATGCCGTGCGGGTGGGCAATCCGACGGAAAGGACGCTTGCTGCCATCACAACAGTCAACTGCTTCCAGCAGCCCGGCCAATGGTTCCGGGCGAACTTCCATACTCACACCACCCTGTCCGACGGGGACACCGGTTTGCCCGAGCGGTGCCGGCAATACCGCGAGGAAGGGTATCACGTGCTGGCCATCACGGACCACGAAAAGACGAATGACACACATGGCCTGAGTGATGATGGTTTTCTGGTGATCAGCGGGATGGAGACGCACCCTCCCGATCCTTCAGGAGGGCTTTATCATCTGGTCTGCCTGAATGTGCCGCACGGGTTCAGCCTTACCGACGTGGACGATCCCAACGAGCGCATCCGGCGGGTGAGGGAGGCAGGCGGAGAGGCCATCATCGCTCACCCTTACTGGTGCGGGCACACGCTGGCCGATCTGCTGCCGCTGGAGGGTGCGGTGGCGATGGAGGTCTACAACGCCACCTGCTCCAAGATCGGCAAAGCCTTCAGCAATGTGCACTGGGACGATCTTCTGGCGGCCGGCCGCAT
>JBBFLP010000102.1:0-10257 GCA_037478975.1 Armatimonadota bacterium | reverse complement strand
TCCGGGACGTCCTCCTCGACATCCTTGCGGTTGGCTTCCGGCAGAAGCACGGTCCTGACCCCCGCCCGGCGGGCGGCCAGCACCTTCTCCTTGATGCCTCCCACCGGAAGAACCTTCCCGCGCAGCGTCACCTCTCCCGTCATCGCCAGACGCGGCTTCATCCTCCGGCCGGTGAGAAGCGAGACCAGGGTGGCTGTAATGACAGCGCCCGCGCTCGGACCGTCCTTTGGAACCCCTCCGGCGGGCACGTGCAGGTGGATATCGGTGCTGCGGAACAGATCCTTGTCAATACCCAGAACCTCGGCCCGGGACCGCACCCACGAGAGCGCGGCGCGCGCCGATTCCTGCATCACGTCGCCAAGCTGGCCCGTCAGGATAAGCTGACCGCTCCCCGGCATTCTGGCCGCCTCCACGAAGAGGACATCTCCTCCCACAGGGGTCCATGCCAGCCCGATCCCCACCCCCGGCGTGGTGGTGCGCTCCACCACCTCCTGCTCCAGGAAGCGAGGCGCTCCCAGAAACTCCTGGACTACATCGCCCGTCACCACCACCGGCTCCTGACGCCCCTCGGCGAACTGCCGGGTCGCCTTGCGGCAGATGGCGGCGATCTGGCGCTCCAGATTGCGCACGCCGGCCTCCCGCGTGTAGCCCCGGATGATGTGCCGGAGCGCGCTGCGGCGCCAGCGGACGTGGGTCTTCTTCAGACCGTGCTCCTCCATCTGCTTGGGCACCAGATGCCTGTGAGCGATCTCGACCTTCTCTTCCTCCGTGTAGCCCGGAATCTCGATGACCTCCATCCTGTCCCGCAGGGGAGGCGGAATGGTCTCCAGGATATTGGCGGTGGTGATGAACAGCACCTTGGAGAGGTCAAAGGTGACCTCAAGAAAATGGTCGCGGAAGGTGGAGTTCTGCTCCGGGTCCAGAACCTCCAGCAAAGCCGAAGAGGGATCTCCCCGGAAATCCCGGCCCACCTTGTCTATCTCGTCCAGCATGAAGACCGGGTTGTTGGTGTCTGCGCGGCGGATGCCCTGAATGATCTGTCCGGGGAGAGCCCCGATATATGTGCGCCGGTGGCCGCGGATCTCCGCCTCGTCGTGCATCCCACCCAGTGAGATGCGGACGAACTTCTTCCCCAGCGCCCGCGCTATGGACATCCCCAGCGAAGTCTTCCCCACTCCCGGAGGGCCCACCAGACAGAGGATGGGCTGACGGACGGTTCCCTCGCTCTTGAACTTGCGGACGGAGAGATACTCTAGGATGCGCTCCTTGACCTTCTCCAGTCCGTAATGATCCTCGTCCAGGATGCGGCGCACGGTGGGAATGTCCAGGTTGTCCTCCGTGGCGCGATTCCACGGCAGCTTCACCAGCCAGTCCAGATAGTTCCGGGTGACTCCGTATTCGGGATGCCCTGCGGACATGCGCGTGAGACGCTCCAGCTCCCGCTCCGCCTGAGTGCGGGCCTCTTCCGGCATGCCGGCGGCCTCGATGGCCTGGCGAAGCTCCTCAATCTCGTCGCGATCTCCCTCCTGTCCCAGTTCCTTCTGAATGGCCTTAAGCTGCTCGCGAAGATAGTACTCGCGCTGAGACTTGCCCAGCTCGGAGTGAACATCGCTTGCGATCTTGTTTCCGATCTCAACGACTTCCAGCTCGCGTGTGAGGATCTTCAGGATGAGCCGCATCCGCGCGCGCAGTCCCAGCGTCTCCAGGATTTCCTGACGCTCAAGTGGCGGGATAGGGAGATGTGCGGCCATGGTGTCCGCAAGAACCCCGGGCTGTGGAATGCGCGTGATGGCCTGCAGCTCATCGGGCAGATTGTCGGACGCGTTCACCAGCCGCGAGAACATGCGCGCCAGGTTGCGCTTGAGAGCCTCGATCTCCAGCTCTTCTTCCGGCTGATAGTCAATCTCGTCCGAAAGCTTCTCGACGCGCACGCGCAGGTAGGGAGATGTCTGGACGGCCTCCAGAATGCGGATGCGCTTCAGGCCCTGCACGATCATCCGCTGCCCGTCGGGCAGGCGCATCATCGTATGGATGACCGCCGCCACGCCGATCGGATGCACGTTTGCGATGTCCGGCTGCTCCTGCTCCGGGTTGCGGGAAAGGGCAAGCCCCAGCACCTTCTCCCCCTTGATGACCGCGTCGTCAACCAGCTTGATGGAGCTTTCGCGCCCGATGCTCAGGGGGACGATGACGTGCGGAAATGCCACCGTCTCGATCAGCGGCAAAAGCGGCAGGATATCCGGGATGACGATGCCCTGTTCCTGACGGCCGTCTCCCTCCTGTTCGCTCTGCTGACCGGCGGTCTTGCGCCTGTCTATTATCTGAAAGTCTCCGCCGGAGGCCTCTTCGTTCTCCCTGTTCTCCACTTCAGACCTCTATTCGGATGAGATGGGCACGGAGCGGGGCCCCGCCGGATCTACCGCAAGTTTGGGGAGGGTGACCACGAAAAAACCGTCCTTTGCGACCGCTGAGACCCGCTCGCGGTCGAAGCCTCCCACGTGGGGAAGGGCCACGGTGCGCTCGAACGGCCCGGTGTAGATCTCCAGCTGGTGATACCGGACGGCTCTGGACCGCGCCTCGTGGTCGTCCGCGCGCACACCCTGTATGTGCAGATAGCGCCCGTCAGCCGAAAGCGTCAGCGAGAGGTCGGACGTATCCACCCCCGCGGCGCAGATCTTGACCACCACGGCTTCCTCGGTCTCGTATATGTCAACGCGCGGCACCCACAGTCCGTCGCCCGGCATCCGGTCTCCGAACATACTCCGCACCGACTCGTCGGCCCACTTTTCCATCTCCCGGCTGATGCGCCGGATCCAGTCGAACTCATTGTCCATCTTCGTGCCGGTCCTTCTGCCTGCAGACGTCCGGGTATGGCTCATCCCGCACGCGACCCCTTGACAGCCGCGCGGGGCGCCGCGAGTATTGTACCCTCTCCCGCGCCGAAAAGGCCGCCGGGCTTCAGGCCAGTGCGATCGTCCGGCCGGACCTCGCAGACTCGTAAGCCGCCAGCGCCACCTCCAGCGCCTTCAGCCCATCGTAGCCCGTCGCAAGACGTTCCGGGAAGTTTCCACGGCAG
Source organism: Armatimonadota bacterium (assembly GCA_037478975.1). Taxonomy (GTDB): domain Bacteria; phylum Armatimonadota; class UBA5829; order DSUL01; family DSUL01; genus CALCJH01. The sequence continues at coordinate 7,181 of JBBFLP010000102.1, read as the reverse complement.
GCCTCCAGGAATGCGCTGACAAGCCCGGTGTCTATGTTGGAACCCCAGGGGTGATAGGTCGCCCGCATCAGGGCATCGTTGTAGCCAATAATCTTCTGATTGAACATATCCAGGCTGGCCGTGCCCTCCGTACCCACCACTTCCATGGTCACGTCGCCCCAGGTAGGATAGCTCTTCGGCCGGGACCAGCTTGTGTCCAGAGTGGCGAACATGCCGTTGTCGAACTCCATCGTCAGCGTGCCGCAGTCGTCGAAGTCCAGGCCGTACATCTTGTTGGAGATCTCGGCGTATACCTGCCTGACCTCGGCGCCGGTCAGCCAGCGCATCAGGTCCACCACGTGCACAGTATGGTCTATGACCGCGCCGCCGCCGCTCTTATCCAGTTCGATGAACCAGCCGCCTGGCATCGTGCCCCGGTTCGTTCCCGCAATGGCCAGAATCTGACCCAGCTCGCCGGCGCGGACGCGTTCGCGCAGCTGCCACATCGCGGGACTGAACCGGCAGGGGAACGCGGTGGCAAGATGGACACCGGCAGCCGCGGCCGCGTCTATCATCTCCCGCGCATCCTCCACGGTGGTGGCGATGGGCTTCTCGCAAAGGATATGTTTGCCAGCGCGGGCCGCCCGTACCGCCAGGTCCCGGTGTCCGGCGTTTTCGGAGCAGATGACCACCCCCGAAATGCCGGTAGCCAGAAACTCGTCCAGGTCGGCCACATACCGGGAGCCGAACTGCTCCGCCATCTGCTTGCCCCGCTGCTCGTCTGCATCCCAGATGCACTCGATGACGGCTCCGGGAAGGCTGCGCAGACTGGACGCATAGCTCCCGGCGTGCATATGGGCAAAACTGGCCATTCCGATCTTGACTGGGGCCATCTCAGCTCTCCTGATAGCGAAGTTGGACCGGCTCGCCGGTTTTCATGGACTCAAGCGCTCCCAGCGCGATCTCCACCGCCGCCCGGGCATCCTGAAGGGACACAATGGGAGCCTCTCCCGAGCGGACGCAATGGAGGAAGTGCCGGATCTGGGACGTATAGGGATTCTCGGCAAGCGGGCTTTCCGGCACCTCCACCGCCGCGCGCCTCTCCTCTCCCGATGCGCGCGCCACCCGGAGGGATGCGCTGTCCCGGCTTGAGAAGTCCAGCAGGCCCTGCGTCCCCGCGATCTCGAAGCGCGTCTCGAAGCCGGACGGTCGCATCCAGGTGCCTTCCACGTGAGCAATGGCGCCGCTCTTGAACCGGATGGTCACCAGCGCATAATCCTGACCTTTGCGCCCGGAATGCGCCAGCCCGCGGGCATAGACCCGGTCGGCCGGTCCCAGCACCCAGCGGAGCCAGTCAAAATCGTGGATGATAAGGTCAAGCACCACGCCGCCACTCTGAGCGATGTCCGTATACCAGGAATCCACGCCGCGGGGCATTCCTCCACCCCGTGAGGTGCGGACCACCGCAGGCTCCCCCACCAGTCCGGCGTCCACCGCCTCCTTGCCGCGCACGAACTCAGGGAAGAAGCGCAGCACGTGCGCCACCATCGCGGTCTTTCCGCTCTCCTCCGCTGCCCTGATGATGGCGTCGCACTCATCCAGAGTGCGGGCCATCGGCTTCTCCAGCAGCAGATGCTTACCCGCCTTCAGCGCGGCGACGGCGTGGTCCGCGTGAAACGGAGTGGGCGTGCAGACATCTACGATGTCCACGTCGCACTTTTCAAGGGCCTCCTCAAGCGATGCGAAGACCCGCGCATCCTCTCCTGCAAGGGAGGCCGCCGCCTCCCTGTTGATGTCCACGACCGCTGCGACCCGGGCTTCCCCCGTCTCGCGATAGCTGGCCGCGTGGCGCCGGCCCATCCCGCCCGCGCCCACGATGGCAACGTTCATCATAGTGCAGTCCTCTCTTCGGCCCTGACCCGGTCGCGGCGCCCTCCGCGCTTTCGAAGGATGGCGCCCGTAAAGAGGTTCAGGTTCTGTTTCCGGACTTCAGCCCAGGAACAGGTAGGGGTTCTCCAGCAGATTCTTCACGTGCGCCAGGAACTCCGCCGCGGGAGCGCCGTCCACAATGCGATGATCGAACGTCAGGCAGAGGTTCATCATCGGACGCACCTCAATGCGGTCTCCCTCGACAACCACCGGTTTCTTCTGTATGGCGCAGACGGCCAGGATGGCGCACTGGGGAGGATTGATAATGGCGTTGAAGTGCTCAACGCCATAAGCGCCCAGATTTGTCACAGTGAAGGTTCCGCCGCTCAGTTCAGAAGGTCCAAGACGTCCTGAGCGTCCCCGCTCGGCCAGATCACGCACCTCGGCGCTGATGGCCCAGAGAGGCTTCAGGTTGGCATCCCGCACCACGGGGGCCAGCAGACCGTCCGGAACCGCCACAGCAACGCACACGTGGACTCCGTCGTGGATGCGGATCTGATCACCCTCCAGCGAGGAGTTCATGATGGGGTAATCCTCGATGGCACGCGCGACGGCCTTGATGACGATATCGGTGAAGCTGAGCTTCACGCCGTGCTTGTTTTCGTAGACCGGCTTCAGCTGCTCGCGCATGCGGGTGGCCTCCGTCATATCCACCCCCATTGTGAGGGTGACGGGAATGACGGCGCGGGCGCTCTTCTCCAGATTGTCCGCGACCGCTTTTCGGAGGCCGGCAAACGGGATGACCCCGCCGAGCGGCACACGCGGGGCAAGCGGCACGGCGGCCGGGGCGGCAGCAGCCTCCACGTCCTCGCGGCGGATCTTGCCGCCGGGGCCGGAGCCGCTCACCGCGGCCAGGTCCACACCCTTCTCCTCCGCCACCTTGGCGGCCAGCGGCGTGGCCGCCGGAGCAGCGGGAGCTGCCGCGACGCCGCTCTCGATGGCGCGGAGAACATCCTTCTCGATGATGCGTCCTCCGGGACCGGAACCCGGCGCAAGCTGGGCCAGGTCTATACCGTGCTCCTCAGCCAGCCTGCGGGCTCTGGGGCTGGCGGGCACCCGGCCTCCGGCGGGGGCCGCAGTGGCAGGCGCAGGAGCGGACGGTTCAGCGACCTTCTTCTCCTCTGCGGGAGCTTCGGCGGGCGCGGCGGGCGCCTCGCCGGCGGCGCCGGCTTCCGCCAGCAGCGTGGAGATGTCCTCTCCCGGCTCGCCCAGAATGGCGATCAGCCCCTTGACCGGGACCGTCTCATCCTCCTGAGCGACGATCTTGAGAAGAACCCCGGACTCCGGTGACTCCACCTCCATGTTGGCCTTGTCCGTCATCACCTCAAGGAGCGGCTCTTCCTTTTCGACACGGTCGCCCTCCTTTTTGAACCACTTGATGATGGTACCTTCCTCCATGGTCTGGCCCAGCAGGGGGAGAGTCACTTTTGTCGCCATTATCTGCCTCCGTAGAAATCTTCCAGCCTCAACACGCGCCGGCGGCAGGCCGCCGCGGCCATAGTATTCTATCCGTTTTGCCGGGTAGTTTCCTGCCGCGCGGGGCCAGAGAAGACAGATGAAAGGGGATTTAGCGGATCCCTCTGTGAGGACAGGGAGCCACGGCCACCCCGGCCAACGCTCCCCACACGGCCAGCGCCAACGGTGATGCGACGGCGCTCAGAACGGCCGGACTCAGCAGATTCGCGTATGCAGGGCCGGCGAGGGTCCGCAGGGGCTCTGCCAGGCTGCCCTCCGCGAACCCCGGTATCCAGAGGGCCAGGATGGGCCAAGCGACAGCTGAGACGACTGCCAGCCCGAAATCGCCTACCAGAAGGCCGAACGCCAGCCCCGCAATGGCCGCTGCAGCCGCAGTCTGCGGCCCGGGATCCGCCTCCAGCCCGGCCAGCAGGATCAGGGCAGCGGCGGCCATCGCCCGGCAGGCCGAGCGCCCCAGCGAGCTCCCTCCCAGCATTCCGCCCCACACGCCTCCCGCGAGCGCTCCCGCGGCCACGAAGCCTGCGGTGAGAACAATAAGGAACACCGTCCCCAACCACTGCGGCTCCCCGCCCTCGCCCGCCGCAGAGAATGAAGCCCGCAAGGCTGCCGCTGCCCCGAAGGCCGCGCCGAACACGGCCAACCAGAGGATGCCTGCCGCGATGCCGCCCAGCAGACCTCGCCACAAACCCAGCGCTACGGCCAGAGGCGGCGGGAGGACCAGCGCCGACACCCTGACCCGTTTGATCTGGCCATCGTGATCCAGCGCTACGCTGCCGGAGCGCCATCCGCAGTTGCGCAGCGTGAGATAAAGATCTCCTTCCAGGATGCTGGCATCCAGCCACCACGGACAGCGTTCTACCCCGTAATGCCCGGTCCAGCCGCCATCGGAGGCCAGCAGGACCGCTCGTGTAGGTCCGGCCTCTCCGAGCGATCCATCCCAGGTGGCAGGCGGGATGTGTCCCGGCGGCCAGGTGGGTGAGGCAGCAGAGCGGGCAGGAACATCCTCTTGCTTCGGCGGTTCGCAGGGTCGGCCGGGTGCGGGAGGCCGCACGGTCTGCGCGGCTCTCCTGGCCACCAATTCCTTGAGATGGCGGCGGCACTCCTCGTAATCCGGAGCCAACCGGAGCGCCTTTTCCATGCGGGCGATGGCGTCTTCGAAGCGGCCCTGACGCTCGTAGACGACGCCGAGGTTATAACACGCTTTGGCAAGGTGGGGATTCAGTTCCAGTGCCCGTTCCAGATGGGAGGCTGCGCTGCCAAGATCTCCGGCAATGCCGTAGGCTGTTCCCAGGAACTCGTGCGCCCGCGCGTCGGCGGGGTGCTGGCGGATCCAGTCCTTCAGTTCGGAGATGGCCGCGATGGTCTGACCGGCCTTCAGCTTTGCGACGGCCTGCTCCAGCGCCGCTCCGGAAGGTTCCCGTGAGGCGTCCATAACCCTTCAGCTCCTTCGCCGCACAGGCCGCGCACCACGCGAGCACGCGGCAGGGTCACCCGGTTGGGCGCATTATAGCACGCCCGCACCGGGAGGACAGTGCGTGGGAAATGCGCGCCGTGGGGCCGAAGCCGTCAGGCCATCCCCAGCGTCTTCAGAATGGCGCCCTTGTCCACGGGGAGTTCGATGAGCGGAGGGGCAACGGCGACAGCGCGGTTGGGGTCTTTCAGGCCGTGCCCGGTGAGGATGCAGACGCAGGTGGCGGGCTCCCGGAAATAGCCTGATGCAGCCGTTTTGCGCAACCCGGCCACGCTGGCCGCCGACGCAGGCTCGCAGAAGATCCCTTCCAGCGAAGCCAGCATCTTGTAAGCTTCCAGGATCTCGTCGTCAGTGACGGTATCTATCAGGCCGCCGGACTCATCCCGCGCCGCCTCCGCCTGCTTCCAGCTTGCCGGGTTCCCGATGCGGATGGCCGTGGCGATGGTCTCCGGCTTCTCTATGGGATGGCCGTGCACGATCGGCGCGGCTCCGGCCGCCTGGTATCCCAGCATCTTCGGCAGACGGCTGATGACGCCGGCCTGATGATACTCGCGATATCCCTTCCAGTAGGCCGTGATGTTGCCGGCGTTGCCCACGGGAATGCAGTGGAAGTCCGGCGGGCCGCCCAGCACGTCACAGATCTCGAAGGCTCCGCTTTTCTGCCCCTCGATGCGGTAAGGATTCAGGGAGTTCACGAGCTCGATGGGGTATTCGTCGGTGATCTCCCGGACCAGCCGGAGCGCATCGTCGAAGTTGCCGTCAATGGCAATGACCTTCGCCCCGTGCATCAGCGACTGGCTGACCTTCCCCAGAGCTACCTCGCCCTTCGGAAGCAGCACCGCGCACTGGATGCCAGCCCTCGCCGAGTAGGCCGCCGCGGATGCCGCCGTGTTGCCGGTGGATGCGCAGATGACCGCCTTCGCCCCCTCCTCCACGGCCTTAGAGATGGCCATGGTCATCCCGCGGTCCTTGAAAGAGCCCGTGGGATTCAGGCCCTCATACTTCACATAGACCGTGAGCTTCGGGTCAATGGCCCTGGCGAGCGCCGGGACGGGGATGAGCGGCGTGTCCCCTTCCAGTAGCGTGATGACCGGGGTGGAATCCGAGACCGGGAGCCACTCGCGATACTTCCTGATAATGCCCACGCGCTCGCCCGCGCGGTCCGCCAGCACTTTCATATCATCTCCTGAGGTCATTCCTCGACGCGGATGAACGCGCAGACCTGCTCCACCACCGGCAGCCGCTCTATCTTCTCCAGCGCGTCCCGGAAGCTCTTCTCCCGCACCTCGTGGGTCAGGAAGATGATCTCCGCCACTCCCTCGTGGGAGTCCTTCTGAATGACCGCCGCAATGGAGACGCCCTCCGCGCCGAACTCCGACGCGATGGCCGCCAGCACGCCGGGAGCATCCTTCACCCGCATCCTGACATAGTATCGGGCCGTTATGTCCTCGGCTGGAAGCACGGGCAAGTCCCGGAACTCCGGGCAACGCAGACGCCCGCAGGAACCCGCGCGGATGTTCCGGGCGATCTCGATGATGTCTCCGACCACGGCGCTCCCTGCCGCGAGCCCGCCCGCTCCCGGCCCGAAGAACATTGTATCGCCCACCGCGTTGCCGGTCACATAGATGGCATTGTTGACCCCGGCGACGGACGCGATGGGGTGGCTGAACGGGACAAGAGTGGGATGTACGCGCGCTTCGATGCGGCCGTCAATGCGCCGTGCGATGGCCAGCAGCTTCACCCCGTATCCCAACTCACGCGCATACTCGATATCCTGCGGAACAAGGCGCGTGATCCCCTCGCACAGGATCTGCTCCACCTGCACCCGCGCCTGGAACCCCAGCGAAGCCAGAATCGTGAGCTTATAGCGGGCATCGAAGCCCTCGACGTCGTTCGTGGGATCGGCTTCGGCGTATCCGAGTTCCTGTGCCTCCCGCAGTACAGAGGGCAGATCTCCGCCACCGGAGGCCATCGCGGTCAGGATGTAATTCGTGGTCCCGTTGACGATGCCCAGGATGCGCTCCACCCGGTTGCCGGCCAGGCCCACCCGGAGCGGGGAGATGATGGGGATACCGCCCCCGACGCTCGCCTCGAAATAAAAGTCGCAGCCTTTCTCTTCCGCCAGCCGCAGCAGCTCGGGCCCCTGACGGGCCAGCAGCTCTTTGTTGGCGGTGACCACGTGCTTGCCTGCGGAAAGGGCCTGCCGGACGATGTCCGCAGCCACGCCCACACCGCCGATGAGCTCACAGACGATCTGCACATCCGGGGACTCCAGAACCTGCCGGGCATCGGAGACAAGCTCCACCCCGGGGCCCACCCGCCCTGC
>JBBFLP010000101.1:0-10282 GCA_037478975.1 Armatimonadota bacterium | reverse complement strand
CTCGGCATTCCGGGTCCCGACGTGGAATCCACGCGGAGCGCTCTGGATCCGGAGAACTTCAAGATCATGATCGGCCGTCTGCTGGAGCAGTATCCCCACATCCAGCTTGTGGCCACCACGCTGCGCGAAGTGCACTCGGCCTTCCGGCACTCCTGGAAGGCAGTGATGTACTACGACGGCCAGTTCTACGAAAGCCCGCAGTGCGAGCTGGACGTCTACGACCGCGTCGGCGGCGGAGACGGGTTCGCTTCCGGACTGATGTTCGGACTGCTGACGGGCGAGGAGCCGGAGCAGGCGTTGCGGCTGGGATGGGCGCATGGAGCCTTGCTGACCACCTACCCGGGTGACGTCTCCATGGCTCGCCTGGAGCAGGTTCGGCGGCTGGCTCAGGGAGGAAGCGCCAGAATCCAGAGATAGACCGCTTTGCGGGGCGGTCCGTCCCTCGCGGCTACGGGCCGCCCCGGCAATAACAACTAGCTACATAGCCATCACCGGACTGAGCTCCAAAAGGGCCTCGTCCAGAGGGTGAGGGAGGGTGATGGCATCGTTCAGGTCCACGTGGACCAAATCCGAGCCGCGCACGCCCACCATCGTGCCCCGTTTTCCGTAGATGAGGGACCGGGCGGCCTCCGCCCCCAGGCGTGTGGCCAGAATGCGCTCGTCCGGTGTAGGCGAGCCGCCCCGCTGCACGTGACCCAACACGGTTGCGCGCACGGTGAAGCCGGAGCGCTCCATCGCTTCCATGAACGCCTTACCCCTGGGACCAGTGGCCAGCTGAAGAGCCTCCGCGGCGACGATGATATAGTGCGGCTTTCCCCGCTCCCGCGCTCGCCGGGCGTCCAGGGCCAGAGCCTCCACGTCGAATTCGCGCTCGGGAATCAGAACCGCCTCGGCTCCGCCCGCCACGCCGGCCGCGAGAGCAAGCCAGCCAGAATTGCGCCCCATCACCTCCACCACAAAGGCGCGCTCCAGACTGCTGGCGGTGTCTTTCAGCTTGTCCAGTGCGTCCACGATGGTCTGCAGGGCAGTGTCCACCCCGATGCACAGGTCTGTACCGTACAGGTCGTTGTCGATGGTAGCCGGAACCCCGATGGCCGGGTATCCCCTGCGCACCAGAGCCTGGGCGCCGGCCATCGAGCCATCGCCGCCGATGACAACCACTCCCTGAATACCCTGGGCGCGCAGGTTGGCGAGCGCTCGCTCCTGCCCTTCGTCTGTCTTGAATTCAAGACAGCGGGAGGATTGCAGGATGGTGCCGCCCTGCCGCAGGATCCCTCCGACAGAGCGCGATGTCAGCTCCTGGAAGCGCCCTTCCACCATCCCGCGGAAACCGTGCAGGATACCCGTGACGCGGCACCCCTCGGCGATGGCTGCCCGGGTCACCGCACGTACGCACGCGTTCATTCCCGGCGCGTCTCCGCCGCTGGTGAGAACTCCGATATGGGTCAGTTTCTGTCCCGGCACCTCCGGCCTATCCTTTCCGGACCTCAGTCGCGTCTCAGTCCAGCAACTCGCTCTCCGCGAACCAGAGAGCTACCTCTGTATCCGCAGTCTCAGGCGAGTCCGATCCGTGCACCAGGTTGGTCTGAATGCTGGTGGTGAAGTCGCCACGGATGGTGCCGGGGAGCGCCTCCTCCGGCTTCAGCGCTCCCATCATCGTGCGCACCAGCCTTACCGCGTCCTCGCCTTCCCAGACCATCGCCACCACCGGGCCCGATGTGATGAAGTCCACCAGTTCGCCAAAGAACGGCTTGTCTTTATGCACTGCGTAGTGCCGCTCGGCAAGATCCTGGCTGACAGTCTGCAGCTTCATCCCCACCAGCCGGAGTCCTCTACGCTCGAAGCGTCCGATGATCTCTCCCACCAGACGGCGCTCCACGCCGTCCGGTTTTATCATGACGAAAGTGCGTTGAATCAACTCTTCCGTGTCGCTCCTTTTCTTTCAGGGCACCGATCAAGCGTGCCCGTACACCTTACCGGCAACCGGTGATACCCGGCAAGAGCAGGAGGGATCTCTGAACAACGCGAAGGGAAGAGAGGCAGGAAGCCCGCATACCGGCCGGATCTGCGCCGGAAAGGGGACGCCGATGAACGGAGAGAGTAGCGGGGAGCAAGAAGCGCTTAGGCAACGCATCGAATCGCTTGCGCGGGCAGTGGAAGAGCTGGCCGCCCGGCTGGACGCGCTGGAGAAGGGAGCCAGAGCAACAAGGGGCTCCGAGTTGCCACAGGCAATCCCTCCGAGGGTGCCGGAGGCTCCATCGGAGATCCCTCCCGCCTCCGGACTGGAAGTCCCGCCTCCACCGGAGGTGCCCGGTCCGCCGCCCGTGCCGCCTGCTCCGGACATTCCTCCACCGGCCATCCTTCTGTCACCGCGGCCCGCGCCGCAACCGCCCGGGACCGCCGGGGAGCCTGCTCTCCTCCCCCGTTTCAGCCAACAGGGAGCGCCACCTGTATCTCCCTTGACGCCCGAGGCCGCCGGGCCCCGTGAGAACTGGCAGACCCGGTTCGAGAGGTTCCTCGGGGGGCGGGGAGCGATGTGGGCCAGCTTGCTGGCCATCTTCTTCGCGGTGGGTCTGTTCCTCAGATACAGCTGGCAGTATCTGGGCGAGTGGGGCCGGCTGGGCATCGGCGCGGCGGCGGGGATCGTGCTCGTCACCGCCGGGGCTCGCGTGCGCAGCAGGCTGGAACGCTGGTTCGGGGATGCCTTGATGGGAGGCGGGCTGGCCCTGCTGTATCTCACCATCTGGGCGGCAGGGGAGCGCTATGGCGTGATCCGCAACGAGGCGGCCTTCCTGCTGATGGCGCTCGTCTGTGCCGCAGGTGTGGCGCTGGCGGTGCGCTTCGACGCGCTGAGCCTCATCATCCTGGCCACCCTGGGCGGTTTTCTGACCCCTGCGCTGGTGGGCGGAAAAGGCGGCGCCGGAGGACCGGCGGTCACGCTGCTGATCTACATTGTCGTGCTGAACGGCGGCATCCTGGCCGTCTCTCTGGTCAGGCAGTGGAGACCGGCCGTGTTGCTGAGCTTCGCCGCCACGGTCCTGCTGCTTCTGGGATGGGCCGACACGTCCTATTCGCCGGAAGTCCACAGATGGCAGGTTTTCTGGTTCAGCACGCTTTACTTTCTGATGTTCCTGGGGGCGTCCGTTTTCCGCAGTCTGCTGCAACGCGAGGAGACAGCCCCGGCTGACCTGCTGCTTCTGTTCACCTCATCTCTGACCTACGCGATGGCCGGGAACGCACTGCTCCATGATGCGTCGGGCAGATTTCCGGGCGCGTTCCCGCTGGCTCTGTCAATGTTCTTCGGATGCATAGCCGTCTGGTCGGCTCGCAGGATTCCCGGGAACCGGACGCTGCGTTTCAGCACGGCGGCTCTCGGGATCCTGTTCCTGACCCTGAGCGTGCCGGCTCAACTGAACACGCGAGGGACGAGCTCTGCCTGGAGCGTTGAGGCGGCGGCTTTGCTGACTCTCGGATACCGCTTCCGCGACCCCCTGTTCCGTACGGGCGGGCAGATCGTATGGCTGATCGCCCTTCTGGCGGTGCTGTGGAGCCAGGTGGAGCCAGCCGGGGCTTCGCGCGTCGCGTTGTTGGACGGGCGCGCCTTTTCCCTTCTTTTCTTCGCGCTGGCCAATGCCTGGGTCGCGGGCTACGGTCAGCTGAAAGCCGGGGATGCCCGCGACGAAATGACCGGCGTCGCCGGGGCATCCGCCCTGTTCGCGGCGGCGTGGCTGGCCGGGCTGGAGTCCTTCCGTTTCTTCGAGCTCAGAACTGCGCCACATCCTCTGGATCCGGACACGAGGGCCGCGCTGGTGATGTCCGTTCTCTGGACGGCGCTCGCCGCGGCAGCCTACGGAGCCGGAGTGGCGGCAAGGTTCCGGGCTCTCAGATTGTGCGCGGTTGTGCTGCTGGCGGCGGGCCTGGCCGTTGCGCCCGTAGCGGCGGCGGGTTCCGGCTCAAGCCCGCTGACGCCTTTCGCCAACATCCGTATCTTCGCCTTCGCCTTCATATCGGCGATGGCCGCTCTGACCGCCTGGATTGCCAGCCGGAGTTCAAACGCGGCGAACGATCCCGAAGGAGTGGACGCGGGGACGGCGCAGGCCGCGGCGGTGGGAGCCTGGCTGCTGCTCGGCATCGGGCTATCGTTCGAGATCGCTGGCGCTGTCCGCGAATGGGCACACCCGGGTCCGGCCGGAACCGCCGCAGTGTCGCGGTATCTGCTCTGCGCGTTCTGGGGAGCCTACTCGGGGGCGGCGGTGGCGCTCGGACGGTCGCGGGCGCTCAGTGGTCTGGGATGGACCGGTGTGCTGGCGGGAAGTTGCGCCGCCACCGTCTGGACCTTGCTTGGACTGAATGCGATGGTGGGGGAGGGGGTGGACTTCGCGCCGCTCTGGAACGTCCGGTTCCTGTCGCTTGCCTCCATCGCGGCGGCGGGAGCCTTCTCGCTCCGGATGCTGCCCGACGCCAGGGAGGGCCGGCCTTCGGAGCTGAGCGGGCCGGGATGGCTGGCGCTTGTGGTCTACCTCCTCTGGGGCCTGACGGTGGAGACCTGGTCGGGGGTCCGCCACCATCAGGCCGCCTTCGGAGACTGGCGTCTGGCCGCACAGATCGGCATATCCGCCGTGTGGGCCCTCTATGGTCTGGCTTTGCTGGTGGGAGGTATGCTCCGCGACAACCAGGCGGTGCGGGTGACCGCGCTGATCATCCTTGCGCTGACGACAGCGAAAGTCTTTGTGCTGGATCTGATCTCGGTGGATGCGCCCTACCGGATCGTGTCGTTCCTTGTTCTGGGTCTGGTGCTGCTTCGCGTGGCCCTGTATTACGGCAGGGCGGGAAGCCGCAATACACCGTCCTGACGGGCGATATCAGGCGGCCAGAGGAACAGGCTCCTCGGCCGGACGCTCGCCGGGTGACAGGCGCAGGCTGCGCCGCGCGGCCAGCCTGGCTTCCGGGCTGGCCCACGCAAACGGCGCATATCCCTCAAACATGACGTTGACGTTCACTTCGCCCACAGCCAGCGAAAGCGGGGCGGCCAGCGTGGGTTCGCTGAACGGTGTGACCCGCTCCTCGCGGCCTGTCACCACGCCCGACCAGGTGGAGTAGCAGAGCGCTCCCCGCTCCTCCAGCAGGGCCAGGGCGGTGTCCGTGACCAGCGTCCCGAGCTCTGCCAGCGCACTCTTCTCTAGGCGGCCGAACCCGGTCACCTCTCTGCGCAGCATCTGGCGCAGGATGGCCAGGGCTGCCTCTTTCGACATGCCCAGGAAGATCTCCCCCGAGATGTCGCCGGAGATGCGTGTGACTATGGTGAGCTCGTCGCGCGTGAACTGGATGGGTGTGATCTGCATCTGACCCCGGCGCGGAGGCAGCTTCAGCAAATCCGTCAATACCATGGAGGCGGCGTCAATCACTGCCTCCGCCAACTCCCGTTTGTCGAGACGAACGCTGTCCATCTCATAACCTCCCGGATCGTTCATCAGCAAAGCGTTTCAGGAATCAGGTGGACCGGACAGGCGCCGAGGCCTTATCCGATCAGCTTGCGGACACTGTTCAGAACGGAGCGGTCGCGGAACGGCTTGGTCACGAAGTCGGACGCTCCGGCCTGAAGGGCCTCCATAAGCAGCGAGCGCTGACCCATGGAGGAGCACATCAGGATCGTGGCTCCCGGGTCAATCTCCCGGATCTTCTTGACTGCGGCGACGCCGTCCATCTCAGGCATGACCACGTCCATGGTCACCAGGTCCGGACGGAGCTCGCGATAGCGCTCCACGGCTTCCTGGCCGTTTCGCGCCTCTCCCACCACCCGGTATCCCCGGGAGGTCAGGATGTTTTTCAGCTCCATGCGGCAGTAGAGGGCGTCGTCCGTAACAAGGACGCTCTTGGACATTTTGAGGAACCTCCATCAACAGAGGGGCCTGCGTCTCCGGCCGCATCGAGCCGGACGCTGACGGGCCCCCGGGCCTTCGAGGTCGTCTGCCTGTGCGAGGGCGGCCGCGATCGGCCGGGCCCGGTAAGGGGTCTCGAAGAGGCGCATCTTTCTGTCAGGGGAGAACAAACGGCGGTCCGGAGCTCCGGGATGAGCGCGGCAGATCCCGGGCGGCAGTCTCCGGATCAGAGCCACCCGCGAGCCCGTCGCGGGGGACGGGAAGCGGGGGCTTTCGCCGGTGGTTCTCCGTTCACTGATAATGTCCCGTACCGGGACGCCGCGTGACGCCCGTTCGATTACCGGGTTTGCGGCCGGTCAGGTCTCAAACGCAGGCCCGCGCGCGAGCATCCGGCCGTCCGGCAACCATACAGCCGCGGAGAAGCCCTCCGGCAGTTGAGTGGAGCCCTCGAATGCTGACTCTCCCAGCACCAGCAGAGCCGTGGACCACGCGTCGGTGCGAGCGCCGTCCGGCCCCGTGACCGCCGCCAGCAACGCACCTTCCACCGGCAGCCCGGTGCGAGGGTCCAGCACGTGACCGGCCATCCGGCCTTCGACCCCCACTGTGCGGCCATGAATGCCCGATACCGAGAGAGCGGCATCCTTCAGACGGACCACCGGACCGCCGTCTTGTGCAACCCCGGGAACGGCGATCCGCACCGCCCATGACGGCTCATCCGGCGGGGAGCCCACAGCTACGGCCGTGCTTGTCCCCCCGTGGGCCAGCGCCGAGACAACACCACAGTCACGCAGTGCCAGGGCGGCCCGGTCCAGGGCATACCCTTTCCCGATGGCGCCGGGGTCCAGCTCCACCCCCGCCGCCAGAAAACGGACCATGCGTGACTGCGCATCGAGCTCGATCAGATGCATTCCGCAACTGAGTCTGACCCGTTCCAGGTCCTGGGGGGACGGCTCACGGAAGGTTCCACCCCGGAAGCCCCACAGCCTCATAAGGGGGCCGACAGTGGGGTCGAAAGCCCCTCCAGTGGCGCGCCACGCCTCCTGCGCGATCTGAAGCAGACCGAATAGCCGGGGATCCACCCGCACAGGTCCGGCCGCGGCCGTGGCGTTCACTGCGGAGAGATCGCTTTCCGGCCGGAAGCAGCTGAGCAGGCGCTCCGCCGCCTCCACCTCCTCCAGCGCCGCTTCGCCTGCGGCCCGGAGCCGGTCCGCCTCCGCGCCGTACAGAGCGATCTCGAAGCGGGTGGCCATACAGAACCGGGATACCCGCACCGGACCGGCGGCTGGACTCATCGCTCAGACCCCGGAATGCGACGGGGCGGCGCTGTCCGGCGCCGCCCCGCAGGGAATCGCAACCCCTTCCGCAAGAGGCCGTCCTTTCAGACGATCTTGCGGGTGGCGGGGTCGAAGTTCATGGTCTTGTTCTCCAGCCAGGACTTCTCCGCCAGGGTCACAATGGTCTGCACCTTGGCAGCCAGCTCGATGTGGCAGTTCGGTCTCTCGCCGGTGCGGATGCAGTGGAACCAGTTCTTCTCGTGCTCCTGCACGCTCTCGCCCGGTCCGATGACGGGGACGTCCTCAGGGTCTATCTCGTCCGAGAACGGCCGCTCCGGCCGGATCTCCACCTTGCCGCCGCCGAAGTAGATGGTGGCCTTGGTGCCGCGGATCATGTCCGGCACACCCTGCTCATTGACCGTGGAGCCCACCAGCAGCATATGCGAGCCGTCCGCGAACTTCACCAGCACCTGAGTATTGTCCGCCACATCGCGATCGTCATTGCCCAGGATGGACCCGATGCAGGTGACCTGCACGGGATACTGCTCGCCGCAGGCGATCATCAGCGGATGCAGCCGGTGCGGGAAGAGGTCCGAGAGGATGCCGGCCGAGTAGTTGGTGTATTTGCGCCACTGGAAGTAATGGCGGGGATTCCACGGAACCTTCTTCGCCGGACCCAGCCACATGTTCCAGTCCAGGTTCTTGGTGGGGTCGGCCTCCGGATCTATCGGATAATTCCATTCTCCGTCCGGGTTGTTCCGGCAGTAGCTGCCCTGGCTCAACACCACGCGCCCGATCTTGCCCGCGCGGATCTGTTCGCCGGCTGTACGCCACTTGGCATCGGAGCACCCCTGAGAGCCCACCTGCACCACACAGCCGGTCTTCTTCTGGGTGGCCAGAAGCTGCTCCACCTCCTGCAGGGTGCGGCACATCGGCTTCTCGATGTAGACGTGCTTGCCCAGCTCCATGGCGTCTATGGCGATGCGCGCGTGCCAGTGCTCCGGTGTGGCGATCATCACCGCGTCAACATCCTTGTCTTCCAGCAGCTTGCGATAGTCCCTGTAGGCTTTGGACTCCGGCAGCTCCACGGCCGCAGCTGCCGCCAGCCGCCGCTTGTCCCAGACATCGCAGACCGCGACCGCCGCCACATTCTGCTCGGCGGCATAGCCTTTGACGTGACCCAGATGGCCGCTGCCCATGCCGCCCACGCCCACATATCCGATGTTGATGCGGTCGTTTGCTCCGATGACCCGGGCGGGAGCCACGGCATAGACCGGGCTCTTCGCCACTGCGCCCACCATCAACCCCGCGGCCGTCACACCGGCCGCCTTCATGAACTCGCGGCGCGAGAGGCCGCCGTTTTTCTCTTCGCTCATAGCAGATGCTCTTTCAGCACTCCCTTCGTTTTTCAGCCCAGTTCGAACCATTCCGGCTTGAACTCCACTTTTCCTCCCGCGGCCACGGCCTCCGCTGCCTTGATGGCCGTCACCGCGCTCTGGAACCCGGCCACAGCATCCGCCGGCGGCGCCTGGCCGGTCTGGATGGCGTGACAGAACTCTTCCATCGCGTAATACAGGGCATCCTTCGACTCATCCATGCCCTCCTTGCCCGGCTCCTTTCCGGCCTGGATGATCTTCGTCGCGTCCGCCACCAGCGCAATGCCCGTCTCGTCCCCGATCTTCTCCTTGTGAGCGTAGACCTCCCAGCCCAGCATGGGTGAGTCTGCCTCTTTGAACATCCAGGAGCGCTGGCCCTTCAGCATGATGGTGGCGTCGCTGCCGTACAGCATCTGATAGGATGCGTCGTAGGAGCTGACCAGCGTGGCTGAGTAGACAGCGTTCATTCCGCCGGGATACTGGAAGATGCACTGGACGGTATCCTCCACTTCCCGCCCGTCCCGGTAGAACGTGATGGCACCCATTCCTGTGACGGAGACCGGGCGCGTGTCCAGATACCAGTTCAGAAGATCGAAGTAATGGATGCCCAGCTCCCCCGGTAGGCCGGTGCTGGTGGCGCGCTGCAGCCGCCAGTTCAGTTCGGCTTCCCGCTCAGGGGTGGGAGCCATCCGCTTCCAGCTCTGTTTTTTGTTGTTCTGGGCGCGCGCCATGGCCAGCGTTCCCGGCACCCCCGTGCGCACGAATTTGAGAACGTGCCGGTACAGATGATCTGCGCGCAGCTGCAGTCCCGTCTGGAAGACCTGCTTGCTGTCGCGCCCCGCCCGCGCGATCTCGCGAGCCTCCTCCACAGTACCCGCGATGGGCGCCTCGCAGTAGACATGCTTGCCGGCCTGCAGGGCGTCCAGCACAATCTGCCGGTGCCGGTGGGTGGGGGTAGCCACGATGACCGCCTGAACGTCCTGCGACTCAAGCAGCTGACGGTAATCCGTATATGTGGCGGCCCCTGCGGCCAGCTCCGCCGCGCGCCGGATGCTGGGTTCGTAGGTGTCGCAGATGGCGGCCACCTTTGCGGCCGGAACCTTGCCCAGAGCGCCCAGAAGGTCGCGGCCCTGCAGCCCCAGGCCGATAACGCCGATGGCCACCGGCGGCCCGGCAGCCGCGGCGGGCTGCTCTTCCGCCGCAAACAGCTCCTGTCCGATCAGCCAGACGCCGGCCGCAGCCGCAGCGCCGGCCATGAAGTCACGCCGAGAGATAGTGTCTCCAGCCAATAGCCTGAACCTCCGTCCGGCTCCGCCGGCGAACGATCGCCTGACGCGGGCCGGGAATGATGCCGCCGCCCGTCCTTTTCCCCGAAGTTCTCTTCCGCGCCCGCGCGCGGACAGCCTGCCCATTTTGAACGGGAAGGCCGGGCCGCAATAATAACCCCCCTTCTGGCGGCAGGGTTACGAGTGCGCAGCAGCACGTCCTTACGATTGAGACGGCCCGAAAGGCTCCCCTGGTTGCGCATTCCCGGTCTCCGGAATGCGCCGGGCTTTGCCATACTTCTCGAGTATACTCTCCCGCAAGCAGCCCGGCATGGCGCTGCCGGTATGTCTTGAGAGGATAAACCGAGTCTGGCGGAGAAGTGGCGGATGGCGCGGGGAATCGGTTACACATGCCCCGTGGGGTGGCCAGAACGCCGCCTGTCAAGTTTTTGTTGAGGTGATTTCCCCATGGATCTGATCAAGCCCGG
>JBBFLP010000100.1:0-10303 GCA_037478975.1 Armatimonadota bacterium | reverse complement strand
GTAGCCGCAATACCGGACTCGCGTCCACACTCCGGAGACGGATGTCCGCCCAGGCAGCCCAGTCCGAGTCCGGGCTGTCCGCCGGACCGCAGTCTGCCTGCAACCGCAGGCGGAACGCGCGCCCGCTGTGTGGAACCAGAGCTGTGATCCGCTCCCAGCGTCCCTGTCCCACGTGCCGTTCAGCCAGAAGCACCGGTTTACACCCGTCCTCGATACGCCACACTGAGAAGGTGACCCCGTCCGATGGTCCACCGCCATCGCGAATGCCGGCCAGGCAGGAGAACTCCAGATCCTCAGCGGATTCGATGAGTTCTGTCTCCCCGAACACGGATCCCACCCGTCCGACATAGGGAGGATGGCTGAAAATGGCCGTTTTGAGAACTCCTCCCACCGGCACCCCGTCAACGTGCCAGCAAGCCCCGCTGGCGCTATCGCTCCACCGGATGGTACCGGCGCGGTCCAGAGTGCCCCAGCGCCACGGCGTTCCCTGTCCCACAAGCGATAGATCCGTGCGCCGCTGATCCAGCACCTCAAAGTCAAGCCTCAGGCGCTCCTCCCGGTCCCCGCATCGAGCCGAAACCGTCAGGAAGGCTTCACCGCCGTGCGCCGGCAGCGGACGGACCTGAAGGATGCCGTTCAATCTCCTGCCCTTTTGTGCCAGACCTGTAATGCTGGCCTGCACTCCTCCTTGCTCCAGAATCTTAGCCTGCAGTCCCTCGGCCTGACACCGGCAGGACACGGTGACAGGAACGCGCAGGCCTCCTGCCGGAAGCTTCCCGGGAGATCCGGACCTTATCTGAAGCGCCGGGACCACCCTGAAATCCACCTCGACGCCGCCCGCATCCAGCCACACGCGCTCGCCCGGGACAGCGTCAGACGGGACAGTCACAACACGGCGTCCAGATCTTCCTCCGTTTTGCACTTCGATGCGCACAGTCTCGCCGGGAGCGGCCTCCTCCGGACCGGACACCTGCAATGCAGAGACGGATGAGTCCGGAATGAAGCGGTATACCCGGCCGCCGGGAACCGTCCGGAACCACAGCCAGCCGCTCCGCCCGCGCCGCACGGGAACGTCGGAGACGCGCTCCCCTCCCGGCCCGAAGACCTCCATCCGGCCGCCACCGGCTCCGGCATGGAAGCCGATCTGCTCGTTGCCGTAGATATCAAGGATCTCATACCCCCGCCGGACCGCTCCTCCGGCGCAGGCGATGGCGCCGATCCGGGTCATGGCGCCTCTGCCGTCCAGGTATTCGTAATCCACCGACCGGCAATAGTCTACACGCCGCCCCTCGTGCAGACCTGAGAACTGGAACATCACCCCATCGTCCGACCAGGCAGCCCACCCCCAGCGAGGAAGGGTCAGTCTGCCAGCAGGTGAAGGGATCTCCCAGGTCTCTTCACCCCCGTTGACACGGAGCTCCAGGCCGGGATATCTAACACAGAGGCGGGAAAGCGAGATGAACCCCTCAGCCCACGCTTCAGAGGCGCTCCGCAGACGCCCACGGGCATCCGCATAAGCCAATCTCTCCGGAGTCATGCCGGAGTAGCGCTCCGTGACGGGCAGCAGCATATAGTAGCTCCGGCAAGTCCGCTCGATGCCGCTGGTCTCCATAACCAGCCAACCGATGTGGCCGTACGCTAGCGTCGCCGCCAGGAAGTGGTCAATGGAGGCGTCAATCTTTTCCGGCGAATCCCAACCCGGGAAGGAGCGCAGGAAATAGCTCTCCCACGCCATGCCGATGTCCGCCTCGCGAGGATGGATCTGGTAAAGGGAGAACGCCACGTTGAGCGGCTCGTGGGCGGGGTCCAACCCTCCGTAGCAAAGCGCATAGTTCCCCGTGGCCAGCCCGGCGTACAGCCACTGATACGTTCCTTCCGAGTGTGCAATGCCGTAGACCCGCTGATCGTTCAGCAACAGCTCCCCGTAGGCATAAAATGTTGCCGCGAAGGTTCCCGCGCCGGGCACACGGGCGTCGTAATCCGTATACTGCCAGGGAGACGCTGCCGTGTGGACATCTGTGTACGCGGCGTCCGTGCCGAACTTGCTCTGAATCTGCGGGGCGAGACGGGCATCCAGTTCCACCGCCCTGGAAGGCTTCAGGGCATAGTTCCGCGGCCAGCCCGGCCGCCACTGCCCGTCCGATGTCCGCTGCACCAGATCGGGATGCCAGTGCTCGTTGACGCACGCGAGGTCCGTGTAGTTCGTATAAAGCCCCACCCGCCAGCCCAGCGATTTCTGATGCTCCAGATAAGCCTTCAGAGCCTCATCTCCGCCCTTGCCGGGGGCCGACCTGAGACGGAGCGTGAAGCTCTCGCCTCCATCCCGCCAGGTATCCTCGTGGTTGCACTGAATGAGACGGGTGATGCCATAGGACGCCAGTCTGCGCGAACGCTCCATCTGAGCAGCGTAGTCGTGCGGTCCCCAGGACTCCTGCCACAGATACTTTCCCGCCTCCCGGACAGCCGGAGAAGGAGGATTGGCTATTGTGGGATACACCTCTTCAAACACAGGTGAGAGAGTCAGGAATATCCGCTCAAACACGTCGTTCCGGCGGCCATCCGTCTTTGGGTGGTACCGCGACCCGCCATTGATGCGGATGCCGTCCCCCTCCAGCGACGGAGCCCCGTGGAGTTCGCTCGCGTTGGAGCGGTACCAATCCAGCCAGACGGACCCGAACCACGCGCCGCGACCGCTCCGGCCCATCAGCACCGCAGGATTGTTCCCCGCACCGAAGGTAATGAACGGCGTCTGAATGGCTCTGGCCCCACGGACTCCCTCGAAGCGTCCCAGGTCCAACCCCAGCGCCCTTCCGCCCTGCGATATGCAGTCCAGCACCAGAGATTTCTGCCAGATGTGCGCTGTCCACTCCACCTGTTGGTCGCCGCAGCGATAGACGGCACGCACCGAGTCGCCAACCCTGGCGGATTTCACAGGATGGAGCGGAGGCTGCTCTTCGAAAACCACCCGGCATCCCGCCAAGGGCCGGATCGTCTCGCCGGAGAGCCGGGCCACGATCGTCTCCGGGCCACCCTCAGCCGGGCGCCATTCATACTCGATGAACGCATCCGGCCCCCGGTAACGGAAGAGGAAAGAATCTCCCTTCTGCTCAATGGAGTTCTCCCACCCTGTCGCGAACTGCATCGGAAGAATGGTCTCCTCGCGGGTGGGAAAAGGCAGGCGTCCGGGGCCGGTGTTCAGACCCGGGGATTGCCCCGGAAAGGGGTCCACTCCTCGCCGGGGACGCGGTTCGAAGGACAGGGGAGCAAGCTCCTCACGGAAGAACGCGAGGTTATCCAGGAAAAGGAAGCGCTCCTCGCGATTGCTGATGCCGCGCACCGCGAGCCCTTCGAAACTGCCGCCCCGGAGCCGTTCCTGCTGCTCCGCGCTCAACCGGCGGTGGGCCAGCCACCACTCCTTCCAGCGAACCCGGGTGAGAGAAATCTCCACCTCCACACCTTGCCAGTCCAGCAGAATGACGGACACGTCCACTGGAGGCGTCCCGGGATCGGGAGCCCACTCCCAGTTGTTGCCGTAGACCCAGAGAGTGACCGAGTCGAACGGCCCCGGGACGGAGACAGGTGACGGAGGCCGTATGCGTAGAGCCCCGGATGTTCCGGAATCCAGGCGATAGGCCAGACGGGCCGTGGTCTCCCCGAAAAGCTTTTGCTCCCGGCTGCGCTGTAGAGTGGCCGCTACTCCCGTATCGCAGTGGACTGTCCAGCCCCGCAGGTCCTCGAAGTCCACCAGGGGAGGACGGTCATCCTCCACCCTTCCCGCCCACTCCATCTCATACGGGCGCGAGCCCTCCGGGCCGGTGACCTCACTCACCGCGTAAACGATCCGGCCGCTTTCGGCGCCGGCCGCGGCACCCATCAGCAGAATCCCGGCAGCGGCCGCCAGAGCCACTACGGCGGCCGCGCCCGCAGGTCTGTCCGTCAGTCCGTGACGAACTCCCCGCCGTCTACGCCGATCACATTCCCCGTGATCCATTGCGCCTCCGGGCGGGACAGGCAGACGATGGCGCCGGCCACGTCCTCCGGCGTGGTCAGCCGTCCGTTGGGGTTGCGCCGCAGCGCCTCCGAAATCATCCTTTCGTTCCCGGGGATCTTGCGGAGTGCGGGGGTGTCCGTGACTCCCGCGCGGATGGAGTTAGCCGTGATGCCGAACGGAGCCAGTTCCAGGGTCAGCTGGCGGATGTGGGACTCCAGCGCGCATTTGGCGGCCGAGACCGCGCCGTAAGCCTTCCATGCGTGATAGTCCCCCGCGCTGGTCATCCCGAATACGCGCCCGCCCCGGCTAAACAGATTATTACGAATGAGATCCTGCACCCAGTAGACCAGGCTGTGCGCCATGACGTCAACGGTCATGTCCATCGCTGCCCGGTTGATGGCGTCCTCCGGCTTGTCGGCTATGTAGGGCTTCAGCGTTCCGAAAGCCAGGGAGTGCAGAAGCACGCGGATCTTCTTGCCCTCCTCGGCCCCGTCCAGCTCCTGGCGAATGCTCTCGATGACCGACTGGCGCTTCTCCTCGTCCGCGGCGTTCACATTGAAGAATACCGCACGGCTGCCGGTCTCCTGGATGGCCGCCTTGATGCGCTCCACGTTCTCATACGTCGCGCGGCGATCCAGATGCACGCCGAAGATATTCATCTTCAGATCCCGCGCCAGTGCAATGCTGGCGGCCTCGCCGAATCCGCTGGACGCCCCGAGTATCAGCGCCCAGGACCCTTCAATGGGCGCAATGCTATCTTTCGTCAATCCGTCTGACCTCCTGGAATGCTGTATGCCGGCTGGCTCCGCCGGATGAAGCCCGCACAAGCGCCTTCTTGGCCATCGCGTGCCGTTTTCCCTGCCCCGGCGATCACCGGCTTCCGGCCCCGCCCGAGATCAGGAACTCCTCCAGATCCTCCACGCGGTCGAAGATCCGGTCGCAGAGCGTCTCGAAGAACGGGCTGCGGGCGTGAGGGAAATAGGCATAGACCGGCTTGTTATACCGGTATGCGAAGTTCATCTCCGAAAGCACGCCGGGTGAGAGCTTCTCGGTGGGATACATGACCACCACGAAATCGCTCTGGCGGATGAACTGGTAATCCCGGTCCACCGTGCGCATTTTGATCTGCTCGATCATCCGGCTGTCAATATCCGCAATGCGCGTTTCCTGATCCGTCTTCTCCAGCTCCCGCACCAACGACATATCCTTGATGTAGAGCGGGTCGAAACAGATAAAGGTCTTGCGCAGGCGGTCCACAGAGGAGCGAATGCGATCCAGCTCCTCAGGAGTATCCTCCAGCACGGTGATCGGGTAGCTCAGATAGAACTTCTTCTTGTCCCCGAAGCACAGGTCGTAGACATCCTCCACCGGCTGCTCCCGCGCCACCACGTAGAAGGGCTTATTGCAGAGCTTGGCCAGCTGCTCCGTGATGAACTCCTCTTCGTCCATCCAGACGCCCACCTCGTCCTTCTGCATCCAGCTCCACTGAGGATTCGCCTGGAAGCGTGCAATGACATCCTGAATGTGATCCACCACGTTCAGGAAGATGTCCGCCGGAAACTCCAGCACCTCGCGGTAGGCCAGCCCCTCCAGCAGGATCCCGCGCCAGCGGAAGCAGGCGTGGATCCCCACGCAGGAGTGCTCGGTCTTCTGCGCTTCGAGCGATATCTTGTAGAAGGCGGTCCTTCGCGCCAGGGACAGGACCGTAGCGTCGGAGTCCAGCACCTTCAGATCCGTGAAGTCTATCCCGGACTCCTTGCCGGTCTGCTTCATCACGGTGCCGATGTCGAAGAAGGAGATGTCGGCTCCTTTCTGCCGGCACAACCGTTCGAAATCCTCCATGAACTCGCGGCGGCCGGAGTTGGATATGCCTGTGACGATGATCTTCAAGCCAGTGTGCCTCTCGGGCCGGCAACGGGAGAATAACGCCCGCTCCCGCCGGTATGCACAGGTAAGTATCCTGCAGGGGGCTCCGCTGTCAAGAGCCACCCTCCGCTTCCGCCCCGTTGTCCCGGAACACCTCCGCCAGCGCCAGAGCAGCAGGCTTCGGCCTCCCGTGAAAGTCTATGATGGCCGTGTTGGCAGTGCAAGGGAAGCAGTCGTGCCCCATCCAGACGATAAACCCTCCGCAGCGCGGGAAGCGGCGCTTGGAGCATTCCGCCGCGATCCGCAGAAGATCCGCCTGCCGCTGCTGACTCCACGCTACATACTCTTCCAGTGACTCCGGCTCCCTCCCGTGCTCCTGGACGAAGCGGTCCCACTCGATCCACCAGATGGAGGTTCGACGCCAGAGCGGATTGGCCGGAGTGGCGGGCATTACGTCGCAGTCTCCGGCATACTGCCGGATGATATCCGCCGGCGAGGTCCCGGGAGCGCCCACTTCTGAGCGCATCAGAGCGTCGTCCGACTCCCAGTAGGCGCGCCAGTCGTCCACACTTCCTTCGGTCTTCCAGGGGCCGTGCACGTCCCAGTGGACTCCCGTCCCAAACTGGGCCGGGTCGGCATAGAAGCGGGGCCCGCTGGCGGAGGTAGGCAGGAACCGCCGCCCGGGATCCATTTCGGCCACCACCTCATTCTGCCGCCTGAGCAGGGGGTGGGAAAGGTCGCAGGGAGCGGTCTCAGTCTGTAGCTCATTGCCCCCGCACCAGAGGATGAGGGACGGATGATGCTGTCTGCGAGCGATGTAGGAGCGGGCGATCTCCTCGTGCGCCCTGATGGATTCATCATCGGAGGGCGGCAGGTTCTCCCGCCCGGAGGAGGACAGCGGAAACTCCTGCCAGACCATCAGACCGGCCTCGTCGCAAAGGTTATAAAACTCCTCCCTTTCAAGCGCCGCCCCGCCCCACACGCGCAGGATGTTGCACCCCATATCCCGGTACAGCGCGATAAGGTGGCGATACTGTTCCTCCGACACATCCGCATAGAGAGGCAGAACCGGCGTCCAGTTGACGCCCTGCAGGAAGACAGGCGTCCCGTTGACGACACAGACCCAGGGGTCCGCCTCCGGCGGAGCGCCCTCGCACGGATCCCACCAGACTTCCCGGAATCCCACGCGGCAGACGTGACGATCATGGACGGAGCCATCCGGGCTGAGCAAGGAGACCTCCAGGGTATATAGCGGCTGCTCCCCCAGCCCGTTCGGCCACCACAAATCCACCGGCACCGGCCCGATATCCAGCCCCCTGGCGGCAAGCTCCGGCCCGTTGCACTCAGCGGACGCTCGGGGCTGCCCGTCCCGCGTCAGGACGGCCCGCACCGTAAAACCCGCTGCACCCGGCGCCGCGCCGCGGATGCGCACGCAACCCGTCCTAGCTTGAGAATCCGTCTCGGTCCAGCACCGGATGTCCGCGAACTCGGCGCCGTCCACCGTCTCCAGAAAGATCCCGCCGGTTATGCCCGTCTGCACCAGGCGCACCGTCCAGTCCCACGTGTAGTTGAAGCGCGTCTTCCATTCTGTCATCCGGGAGGTGTAACCGAACTGCCCCAGCCATCGCGGAGGGTGGTCAAAGACGATGCGCAGAACGTTACGGCCGTCTCTGAGGTGCTGTGTCAGGTCGAAGATATGGGGGATGAAGCTGCCCCGGAACGAACCCACCTCGGATTCGTTCAGAAACACCCGGCCACAGTAGTCCAGCCCCTCGCACCGCAACCGGGTGGCCCTGCCAGACTGAAGCCACTCCGCAGGGATCTCAACCTCATAAATCCAGTGGCGGTTCTCTACCCACTCGCACTCGCGGGCATTCAAACCGGAGTTCCAGTCCGGCAGCAGGCCGTTGTCCCGCAAGACCTGCTGCACCGAACCCGGCACACGCGCCGCTAAAGCGGGGATCTCAGCTTTGGGCGACGCGCCGACTTCCATCGTCCGGTCCAGTGACCACAGATACGGGATCCAGCCAGACAGCCTCCACTGAAGGGAGGCGAGGTCATACACTGTTTTCATTCGCAGGGATTTCCTCCGGTGAAGGAGCCGCTTACGGCTCCGGAGCAATGGTTTTCTGCGCCCAGCCGCGGACAGGTCCCTCGATCAGAACCCGGTCCCTCCAGCGCAGGGCCGACCCCTGGACAACGGCGCCCAGCGACGGTCTGCCTGAGACCAGGCGCACAAGCGAGAAGCGGGCATCGGTGGCTGGCTCTGAGGAGAGTACCGGCCCCAGCGTGACGACATCTTCTACGTCTCTCCGGCGGATGCGCACAACATCGCCATCTATCGAGACGCGCAGATCCTCTCCGACGGACGCAGGCGTGAGAACGGCCACGAAACGCGCCCGCATACCTGTGCGCCGGGCCGCGATCATTTCAACCCGGCGCGCCGCGGTCTCTGCGGGGCATCGTGCGAGGAAGACATCCGCCGCATCGTCGCAGAAAAGATTCAGCCTGAGTTCGTCCTCACCCTGACGCCAGGAGAGCGAGACCGGCCCACTGATACGCAAGGACTTCCTGACTGCGACGTGCTCCAGTACAAGCTCGGACTCCGCAGGAGGGCCACTGGCGACAGCGGACATAGCACCCTCGCCGCGGAAGAGCCAGTCGAACGTGCGCGGTTTTCCGGACTGCAGCTCGTCCACAATGATGAAATCATCTCCCGCGCGCACGATGCTCCGCCGGTGCAGGACTCCCGGGTAAGCTTCCTCTGTTTCGGCGACGGCGGCCTCCAGATGCGGCCCACCTGCGAACAGGGTCAGGCGTCGCTCCGTGGTCCGTTCCTGATTCGACCCGTCCACCATCACTGTGTTGTGCGACGCGGTACCGGTATACCACGGCAGGATGGACGAACCGTACCCCGGCGTCCCATAGTCCGCCGCCCAGAGCTTTCCACGGGCGTGAAGAGTGACACCCATCTTGTCCAGTTGCCCGTGCCCGAGGAAAGGACCATAGTCGAAGGTGAGCATGCTGTCTCCGGGACCTCTGAGCACCACGATCCCGAGCACCGGAAAGTTGCGGGATCTCAGTGGCGGAGCAGGAGCGTCTCCGGGCAGGTCCTCTCCAAACAAGAGGGCCCACAAACCGATCCGCCCTGCCGCTTTTGCGCGCTGTTCGACGACCCAGCGGAACGCCTGGTCACGGTACCGCGCCCACGCCAGCTCGTAGAACTGGCCCGGCAGCCACGTCTCCCACCATCCGTCGTTGATGGCCGGAAGGCGCAGGTCCGGATAAGCATACTCCAGCGGGGCGCGGAACATCGCCCGCAGGCCCTTGCCCGGCCGCTCCTCCAGATAATAAAGGTCTTCCCCGTTATGCCGCGCCGCTTCCGCAAGATACAGGAACGCCTGCAGCGGAAAGAAATGATACGTGTGCACGGACTCCGGCCACAGACCATCGTCCCCGAGCTGATCCGCCATCTGATCCCGGAAGGATCGGAGCGCATAGGATATCAGCTCCGGATCGCGGATGGCATATCCCACCACCCCGACAGCCGAAAGGTGCCATGAGCCCCAGTTGCCGTCTGTCCCGCAGGCCACCAGCCCTTTCGCGCAGGGACGCAACAGATTTTGTTCGATATCCGCGCGGTCCTTCTCGGTAAGCGCTCCGCTGTCCAGGATAAGGTCATAGGCCGCCGCAAGGGGGATGACCCACATGCTTTCGCAAAGCGACTGGTAGATGATGCCACCCTCGACGATGCCGGTGTGCGGGCCGGGATAGGCGGCTGCGTACTTCCGGAGTATCTCCGCCGCCTTCCGCGCGAAGCGCTCATCCTGCTCTACCTGCCACGCCAGCCCGAGATTCAGGGCTCCCTGGGCGAGCGCCATATGCATCTCACGGCGCACAGCGGCGTCATAGCGCTCCCCTTTGTATACCCTGCCGCACGCGGTGCAGGCATATCCTTCCGGAGAGGGCTGCAGATCGTTCGGCCAGGTGAGCACATTGCCGCACTCGCAAAAGAAGTGATGGAAGTGCCCCCCGCGCGCTGGAATCACGATGTCCTTCTCCAGCCAGCGGCGGGCATCCGGCCCCGGTTTGGCAATGCGCCGCCAGACGGGCGAGGTGGCTTCCGCCCCTTCGTAGAGGTCGCGCTTCCAGGGCAGGGTGCGGATCTCCTTCCGGAGACGGGCAGCCTCGGCGCTGTCCAGAAAAACCGACGGCCGCCCACCGGCTGCCATTTGAGGGTCACCGGTCATCGCCACTCCCGCAACCAGAAACGCCCAGAACTCCAGCACGTCACACTCTCTCCAGCAAATCTCCTCCCCCCTTGCATTCCGGCGGCCTCTTCTCCACAATGCACCGGATAGCCTCTCTCACTGTGCAGAAGCAGGAGACAACCCGTATGGACCGCAGAATCTGGCCACCGGAAGCGATGGCCTTGCTGACAGACTA
>JBBFLP010000099.1:4615-10379 GCA_037478975.1 Armatimonadota bacterium | reverse complement strand
GGTCCATTACAGCCGCACCCGTCTGCTGACAGACTTCCGCGATGAGTCCGGCGCGTACAACGGCCGGATCCGGCTCCAGAAGGTATTCCATTGGAGGCGAAACCGGAGGATCAGCTATGCCCGGCGATGCAGCCAGCACGTGGCCTTCCGGCAACAGGGATGCCCAGCGGCTGTGAGGGGCAAGAGACCCGAACCAGGCCACCGCCTCCTTGCACACGCCGCCTTCAGAGACGAACTCCAGCGCGCAAGAAAGCGATGCCAGCTCGGTGTCAGGGGTGGCCGGCGAGAGCTTGACGGCCACATCCCGCGACACCCGGAAGAGCTCCGGCAGGATCTTCAACGAGGGCGACAGATCCTCCAGATGCCGGCTGCGCCTGCCGGACGCCCGGCGCGATGGGTCCAGGAAGTAGGCATCGGCCGGCGGGAACTCTTCGGCCGGGGCGGCGCGGACCGTCACCCGCTCCGTCACCCCGTAAACCTGCGCGTTCGCGCGGGTCATCTCGCAGCGGGCGGCAGAGACATCCGATGCCAGCACCTGACTCACGCCGGCCAGAGCGATGGCATCTCCACCGATGGCGCACGTCAGGTCGGCCACCGTCCCGCGCCCGGCGAACAGCCTGGCCCGCCAGCGCGCCGGAGCCTCGCCGGTGGACTGCTCCAGCCCTTCGCGGTCGAAGAACATGCGCTCCGCAAGTAAGAATTTGGATTGCCCCCTGCTGCGAAGCTCCGCAAGCTCCAGCACCACCGGAACAAGATCCGAAGGGAAGCGCTTCCGCAGCAGCAGCACTCGCCTCACCGGGTCCGCCGGCAGATCCTCCCAGCGCGGGATCTCACGCTCCGGCGGGTTCCGGATCAGCTCCGCTATCTGTTCCGCCGTGACGGCCAACGGCGCGCCCCCTCCCGGCGGGCTGGCGCCTAGAGTCCCAACTTCTCCAGCAGGTATGCCTTCAGATCGTCCACAGCCACCCGCTCCTGGAGCATGGTGTCGCGGTCGCGGACAGTCACGGTCCGGTCTTCCAGGCTCTTGAAGTCCACCGTCACGCAGAACGGCGTGCCCACTTCATCCTGCCGGCGATACAGCTTTCCGATGGCGGCCGTGTCGTCGTACACGGCGCGCATCCGCCCTCCCCGCTGGAGGTCATCCTTGATGGTTTTTGCCATGGCCACGATCTCAGGAGCGTTCTTTTTCAGCGGCAGGACGGCCACCTTGATGGGCGCAAGCTGGGGTTTCATTCTCAGCACCACCCGCTTCTCCCCGTTCTCCAGCTCCTCCTCATCATACGCGTCGCAAAGAACCGCCAGCACGCCGCGATCCACCCCGGCCGAAGGCTCGATGACCCAGGGGACGATATGCCTGTTCGTGGTGTGGTCGAAATAGGTCAGCTTCTCTGTGGAGTGCTCGTTCTTGATGACCTGCGCGGTCAGCCCCAGCTGATCCTGCTGGCGGGAGTGGGAACCCAGGTCGAAGTCCGTCCGGTTGGCGATGCCTTCCAGTTCTTCCCAACCGATGGGGTAATGGTAGAAGATATCCACCGTGCGCCGCGAGTAGTGGGCGCGCTCGTTGTCCGGCACCTCGTACAGCTTCAGGTTCTCGTGCTTCAGGCCCACCTCGTTCACCCAGAAGTCCAGCCGTTCCTGCACCCAGGACTCGAAGACCGCTTCCGCCTCTTCCGGGCGGCAGAAGTACTCAATCTCCATCTGCTCGAACTCCCGGACACGGAAGATGAAGTTGCGCGGAGTAATCTCGTTGCGGAAGCTCTTTCCGATCTGCGCCACCCCGAAAGGCAGCTTGCGGTTGGTGGAGTCCAGCACGTTCTTGAAGTTGACGAAGATGCCCTGAGCGGTCTCCGGCCGCAGGTAAGCGAATGAGTCCTCATCCGCCACCGGACCCACCTGCGTCTTGAACATCATGTTAAAGTTGCGGGGCTCCGTCAGCTCACCTCCGCACTCGCCCGGATGCAGCTTGGGGTTGAGCAGGCACTGACTCTCGGACAGCTTGTCCGCGCGGAAGCGCCCCTTGCACTTCTTGCAGTCCACCATGGGGTCCACGAAGGTGTCCTCATGGCCGGAGTATTTCCACACCCACCGGTTCATCAGGATGGCCGCGTCCAGGCCCTCCATGTCGTCCCGGCGGTACACGTTGCGGGACCACCAGAGCTGCTTGAGGTTGTTCTTCAGCTCCACTCCCAGCGGGCCATAATCGAACACGCCCTGAATGCCGCCGTAGATCTCGCTGGACTGAAAAATGAAGCCGCGCCGCTTGCACAGCGACACGATGGTATCCATGTCTGTCACGTTTCCGAAAGAATCCCCCTGGAAGTCGCTGGAAATCACGGGAAAAAGCCGCTCCTCGCCGGAGCGGCCGTCGCCTCCGCATTATACCCGAAGCCTGCCAGACGGCGTGCCGGGCAAAAAAAAGGCCGCCGCTTGCGCCGCAAGTGCGGCGAGCACGGCCAGTTTCTCCTTTTCTCCTTCTCTGCTGTCCGGCGGGCCACCACCGGAGGCAGATGCCCCGTGTATCCGTCCGGGCGGATTGCCGGGGCTTCTCACACTCCGGCCCCTGCGCCCTCCTCCAGGCGCAGGAACCTGCTCTTCTGCCACCCTGAACCTGCGGCCACTGACTTCTCGGGCCTGTATTCAGCATACGGCACCGGAACCTTCGCGGTCAAGTCCTTTGCGCGAAACCCGGTAATTCGCACAGGTTCCCTCACTTTGTCCCGGCGGAAGGAAGCAGGACGATCGCCGGAGAACTCGGCCGGGGGAGACAAATCTTCCTCATTTTCCCGTTCCGGAAGGAGTGGATACCCGATGAAGACCCGGAGACTTGCAGTCATCGCCGCGGTGATCGCGGCGTGCGCGCTTCTGGCGGTTGCGCCGTCGCTGGTGAAGAGCCAGTCCAGCCCTGTGGTGGTCATCAACCTGACCAGCGGGGCGGAGGACCTGCATTCCGCCTGGATGGGGCTGAACCTCGCCCGGATGAGCCTGGAAGAGAAGCGGGATGTGGTGGTATTCCTGAATGTCCGCGGACCCGTCTTCGCCAGCCGCAGCAAGGGAGCGCGCCTGGCCTACCGGCAGCATCCCCGGCTTTCGGCGACGCTGACAGGGCTGGCCGGCCGCGGAGCGCGCGTGCTGGTATGCCCGCTCTGCGCAAAGGAGCTGGGAATCACCGAAAAGGATCTGATCCCCGGAGCTGCGTTCGCCACCAAGCAATCGCTCTTCAGCAAGCTGGGGGACAACACGGTCGTCTTCAGCTACTGACGGCCGGCTCACCTCGGGAGTCTGGGAGAACAGGCCAGACGGTGGGGGCGCACCCGGTCCTGAAGGAGCTCTGTCTTGAGGCGCAGGAGATCGCCTCAAGCCCGGAGCACCGGAGGCGGCGCAGACTGTGGACGGATTTCCATGCCCTCCGGCCGGTGCGCACTCCGGTCAGTGTTGCGCTGTATACCAACGTCTGGGAGCGCGACATCGCCCGTCCGGGGGAACTGCGCTGCCCGGAAGGGCTTGCCCGCCAGATCGAGGTCCAGCTTCGGGCCAGACTCTGGAAGGCGCGGCATATACCGGACGACGAACCCCTGCTGCCCACCGTCTGGCTGTGGACCCCGCGGCCGGGTGGCTGCCCGCCGCTGTGGGGTGTCCCTCTGGAGTCCCGCCGAAGCGCCGGGCACGGCTCATACAAACCGGTTCCGCCACTGAAAAGCGAGGATGACCTGGAGCGGGTCACCGGCCCCACATACCGGGAGGACGAACAGGCGAAGCGGGAGCTGCTGGAGCAGGCGCTTGACCTGACCGGCGGCCTGGCGACGGTGAAGTTCCGGACCGACGAGGTGCACTACGGCCCTTTCGAGTGGGCAGTGCGGCTCCGTGGGATGGATAACCTGCTGCTGGATGTGGTGGACTCACCCGGCTTCGTTCATCGCCTGATGGACCGGATCACGGAAGGGATGGTCTCGTACCATCGCCAGCGGGAGGCCGCGGGAGCCGTGGACGCCGAGGAGAGCTGGGCCATCCATATGCACTATGACGACGTGCCCCCCGGTCTGGAAGGACGGTTGAAGGGGTGCTGGGCGTATGTGCACGCCCAGTCCGCCGCCTCTCTGTCCCCGGCGATGTATGAGGAGTTCATCCAGCCGTACAATGAGCGCATCGCCGGGATGTTCGGCAAAGTCTACTATCACGGGTGCGAGGATCTCTCCGCAAAGGCGCGGATCATCCGGAATCTGCCGAACCTCAGGCTGTTTCACGTCAGCCCGTGGACTCCGCTGAAGCCCGTCCTGGAGGCGCTGGGGGGCGGCATCGCGCTTGAAGTGCACAGCCATCCCGCGCGGGTGCTTTTCACCGATAGCCCGGAGGACACCCGCGCGGATTTGCAGCGCCTGCACCGGGAGGCCGCGGGAGCGCCTCACATCCTGAAGCTGTGCGATGTGGAGAGCGTGCCGGATGGCGGGCAGCGCCTGGTCCTCTGGGCGCGCCTTGCCCGCGAGGTGGTGGAACGGCAAGACTGACGAGCCAGCACGCTTCGGGCTTCAGCCCTCCCGGAATCCTCCTCGCGCGAGCCACTCGCCTGCGATCTTCAGCGTCTCCAGTTTCATCGGCAGGTTCTGCCGGCGGGCCGGGATGACATCCACCACGTCCATCCCGCAGCGCTGGAGCGTACGCTCAAGAAGGTAGCAGCAGAGCGGCGCCCCGCCGCCTCCTCCGCCGGCCACGGCGATGATGGCGACGGGCTTGCCCTGGATCCATTTTGCTCCGTCAGGGTGCATGCAGATGCGCCGGAGCCGGTCCAGGAACGATTTCAGGCTCTCGCTCAGGTCCGAGAAGTAGACCGGGTTTGCAAAGACGACGACATCGGCAGCCCGCATCCGGTCCACGACGGAGGCGAAGTCGTCCTCGATGACGCAGGCGCCCTCTTTGTTGCACTTTCCCCAGCCGTCATCGTCGCACTGCCGGCAACGCTGGATGTCCAGCACCGGAAGATACACAATGTCACCGTTTGCTCCCCCGGCCGCCGCCCCTTCCAGATAGGCTTTTGCGGCACGGGCGGTCTGGCCCTCCGGGTTGCGCGATCCGGAAACGACAAGCACATCCATGGCAGCAGTGTCCCCTTCCGAAGCCTATTCCAGACTGACCGCCGTCCCGCTGACACTGACCATCAGCATGGACCCGCCCTGTCCCACCACTTCGTAATCCAGATCCACGCCCACGATGGCGTCAGCGCCCATCTGAGCGGCCTTCTCCCGCATCTCGCCGATGGCGATCTCCCGCGCATTCTGAAGCTCACGCTCGTAGGCCGCCGAGCGTCCGCCCACGATGTCGCGGATGCCGGCGAACAGGTCCTTGAAGATATTGGCCCCCACGATGGCTTCGCCCACCACAATGCCAAGATACTGGCGGACTTTTCTTCCCTCAACGGAGGGCGTCGTCGTTATGATCATCCTTGCTTCCTCCCTTCCCTGTCTCAGAGAGTGCGCCGCAGGCGGGGAGCGGTGTTCCCCCAGCGCTCGCGGTCCCATTCCAGGGCGATCAGCTCATTGCCCGTCAGGCGGAAAACGAAAGTCTGGCGTTCCAGCATCCGGCGAAGCTCCAGACGATAGCGGCCCGTTGCCTCTCTGCGCCATTGCCCGCTGTAGCGCAGCGGGAGGCCGCCTCTGCGCAGATCGCGCACCTCCAGCTCCGCGTTCCCGCCCGCCGCCATAGCCAGAGTGAAACGGAAAAGGTTCTCACCCGCGCGGACGTCACCGGAATACGTCCCCAGCACGGGGTCCGG
>JBBFLP010000099.1:0-4515 GCA_037478975.1 Armatimonadota bacterium | reverse complement strand
CCACACGGCACCTGCTGCACGTTTCTATATGTTCCGGGCACCCAGATGCCGGACTGAGCAGCCGCCTGCAGGGCGGCCGCCGTCCAGATCAACAGGAGAGCCACGCTCCAACGCATCCCCCTCATAGCTTTCTCCTCTCTTTCAACTTCTGCCCGAGTGGTTTGCCTCGCCCGTGCGGTCCGCGGCCAGGTGCCTCATTTCGCGGCGGCTGTCCCGGGCTTCAGGATCTTGCGCAGATACTCCAGGCAGGCGGCCACGTCTGCAGTGGGGTCGGGCTGCGAAGCCTCATACTCTATCATAACCGTCCCGTCGAACTTCTGGGCTTCCAGCTCGCGGAAAAGGGCCGGAAGGTCCAGAATGCCCTGGCCCAGCGGCCAGTCGCGCGACTCGCGCACACCCATCTCTTTCAGGTCCTTCAGGTGCAGGCTGATGATGCGTCCACGAAGCATCCGCAGCGACGCGACCGGTTCAAAGCCGCTGCGCATCCAGTGGCCGGTGTCCGGCCCGGCGCCGATGCGGACGTCCCTGCCGGAAATGGCCTGCCGCACCATGCGCGGATCGGCATACTGGCTGGGAGCAGGATGATTGTGGATGGCCACCCGGATGCCGTACTCCTTCGCCAGACGCTCCACCAGCGGCAGGGCGTCCGTCGGCGGCTCCGCGGAAAGGATCTCCACGCCCATCTCTTTCGCGAAATCGAAGACCTTCCGGCAGGCAGCCTCGTCGTTCGGCAGATAGACCACCCCGAAGTTATGCAGCTTCACGCCGTTGCGATCCAGGATCTGGCGCGCCATGGCGCGCATCTCGGGCGGGGCATCGGGGGTAAAGACGGCATCGCCCGTTGTCTCACTGAAACGCTGGCCGGGATAGGCCTCGATGTATTTCACACCGAGTTGCGCCGCCTTCTGGACGGACTGCTCGAAGGTGTGGCCGCGGAAGGTGTAAGTCTGAATGCCCACCCGGAAGTTGCCGATGTTCGGCGGGCATTTCTCGGCAGCGCCCGCAGGCGTCAGGGTGGCGGCAATCAGGCAAACGGCAACAGCCCTCAGGCAAGGGAGAGATGGTGACACTGGGCAGTCCTCCCGGGGAACGGCGGTCTTCTCCGCCGCCGGATTCCCGCCCTCCTCCTTCGCCCTTCGAGAAAAGGACTCCTCTCAGTGCTGGAAGACCAGGAAGGTGACCGTTCCGTCACCCTCGCAGGCGGCGGCGACGGCCTTCCTGTCCGGGAGGGCACACAGCCCTTCCGGCGCCTTGCCCGTGGGGATGATCTGGTCCACCTTCGGGCTGGCGGGATCGGAAAGGTCCACCACAGCGACGGATCCGGCGCGCTCCAGCCCCACAAAGGCAAGAAGTCTGCGGCTTAGCTCCATCAGGCACACATCCTCCGGCTCCACTCCGCGCTTCAGGGCGCGGCCGGGCTCCAGCAGGCCCGCCCTGTGCGCGGCCCGTTCGAACCCGTCCGCCGTGCAGCCAAGGAGGCGTCCATCCACAGAGCTCCACACGGCGATGTCCCGTGTGCCACTCAGCACGCCGTCCTTCGCGTCGGTGTCCCCCTCGTTTGCGGTCACCACGGCCAGCCCGTCCGGGGTCACCGCAATGCCGTCCGGCTCCCGGCGGCCGCGCATCGTTTTGAAGACAGGGGGATCAGCCTGCGGATCTACGCAGAAGTCGTGCTCTGCTTCTCCCAGATCCCAGACAGCGGTCACTTTCCGGGCGGCAAGATCCAGCACGGCCACTGCGTTGTTCTCCTGCAGTGTGACGTAGGCGTGGGAGTTGTCCCGGGAAACGGCGATATACTCCGGCTCGATGCTTGTCGCATCGAACTTCGCCAGAGCAGGATGGGCGGCTCCATCCAGCACCAGGCGCTTCTCCAGGGCCAGCCCGCCGTCTTCCGCCACCCGCACGAAGCTGATGGATCCGGGTGGATCCATTGTCTCGTCCGGTTCGCCCTCATCGGCCACCAGAGCCATTTGGCCGTCCGGCGTGAAGCAGATCTTGTCCGGACCGTAGCCCACCTCAAGCGGCAGGCCGATCACCGTTCCTTCGCGGCCTTCCTTCAGGTCCAGAGCCAGCACCAGGCCACGGACTCCGTTTCCTTTCTTGATGGCCACGACCGCTACGCGGCCATCCGGCCGGACGGATACGGACGTGGGCTCGCCGTAGCCGGAAAGGTCCAGATCCTCGCGCAACCGGCGGACACTGGCGAAGTCGCTGATATCCAGGAAAGACAGGCTCTTGGCATTACTGTTGGTCAGGAGAAGCAGAGGACGCCCCGGCACGGCTGCGGGGATCTCTGCGTTGCCCGGCCCGAGACCGGTATCGAACGAGAAGGTCCGGACCGCGAGCCCCTCACTGGTGGCTGCAGACGAGGAGGGCCTTCCGCCCAGGCACCCTGCCGCCGTCAATGCGGCAGCGAATCCAAGGGTACCCGCGGCGGCTGCCCTCAACCACCTGACCATCATCCTCCGGTCCATCTTAGCGCCCGGGATCCCAGATGATGCCCGGCGTGTTGGAGACCACATCCTGGAACCGGAACCAGCCGGTGTGACCGTCAACGAAGCAGATGTTGGCCCCTCCACGATGGCGGCTGCTGATGCGGCTGACCTGCGCCCGGTTGGTGCCAAGCTCCGTGCTGGGAGACAGCTCGCTGAGGGACGTCTGGACGTCCAGGAACAGCGGGGTCTTCACATGGTCCGGGATGTGCGAACGCTTCACCGGCACCGGCAGAGTGCGGTCCAGGTAAGAATTGATCGCGTAGTTGAAGAACACCTGGTCCGTGTCCCGGTTGCCGACGGGGGAACTGTAGAACGCCGACGGGCAGGTGTGGATGGTCTTGCCTTTATTGTAGAACGCCGTCCTCGCCTCCGCGTTCAGGGTGTACAGGGGCGGGGCGGAGACATACGGCGGCAGAGAGTTATACCACGCGTGCAGAGAGGCCCCCTGCCCGAGCTGTCCCCAGCGCAGCACGTCCGCCGGGCCCTCGGCGGGGAGGGCATCCCTCCAGTCGTCGGCGTACATCTGCGCCGCCGTTCCCCACTGGCGAAGGTTGCTGGCGCAGGAGGAGCGCATGGCGCTCTCCCGGGCCTGAGAAAAGACCGGGAACAGGATGCTGGCCAGAATGGCGATGACCGCGATGACGACCAGCAGTTCGATGAGCGTGAAACCGTTTAGACCGCTGCGTGCTGTCACGGCACGATCCTCCTCACGTCCGAAGGCGAAGCCACCCGCAGCAGCGGATAGACCTGTCCGCCAGTCTTCTGCACGGAGACTGATCCCTCGACAGCGACGAAGTCACCCACCTGGACCGAGGGGTCCGTCCATCCCGCCACGCGGATGCCCGGAGCGCCGTGGGCGCTGGGGCGTCCCGTGCCTTCATCAACCACCATCCAGCCGAAGCCCGTGGCCGTGACCTTGCCGTAGATCAGAGCGTGCAGCCCCACATTGTTCGGGCCGGAGCTGCCCGGCACGCCTTCCTGCAGACCCGCCGGACCTCCACCCACCGAGCGCGCGCCCATCGCCAGCGGAACCACGGTGACCGGAGCCCCCGCGACACTCACTGACGCCGGCTGGATGGCCAGCTCCCCGTCAGCTGTCAGGGTCAGAGAACCCGTGACATTCACGGGATAGCCATCCGGGAGACCCGCGAAGCCCAGCACCGCGATGCCTGCGGCGCGGTCCCTCTGCTGGACGTAGAAGCGATCATCGTGGGAGCGTGAGATGACCACATCCTCGATGCGCACCAGCCCGCTCCCCAGAAGCCTGGCTCCGGCGATGGTCGTGGCGACCGGCTGATTGATGACGGAGCGGAGGGCACTGAAATCCTGGCTGAACAGCCCGCTGGACCAGATGTTGGGACTGCCGAAACTGCTGCTGGTGCCGTCGTTGTAGTTGGACGCGGGAGTGATGAAGGGAGAAGGATTCTCCTCCAGCTTGCCCACCTCGCGAGCATTGATACCCGTTCCCTGCCAGCCCGGGGCCGCTTCGCCCACCGGCCCGAAGACGTGGTTGCCGGCTGCATCCAGGATGGTGAGCTGCCAGTTGTTGTGGTTGACCTCGAATTCGCCATCCTCAAGGATGACTGTTTCCCCACCAAGGAAGATAGTCCCTGAGGTCGTTGCCGGGCCACCGTCGCGCGTGCAGATGTTGATCCACCAGTCGCCGTTTGCAGGGTCGTAGCTCAGATCCGTATCCAGCCCACCCTCCGCGGTCCGGGACTCCGTAATGGTGATGATGGTCCCGCTGCGCAGGGAGGCCAGCAGGGGATGATCCCCGAACTCGATGACTCCCTGACCAGAACCGGCATTCGTGCCGTATTCCCATACCAGCTTCCACCCCCGCAGGTCGGGGCGGTCGGTGGTGACTACCAGCTCGATCCAGTCACCTCCATTGCCCTGAACACGGCCGAAGAAAGTGTCGGCTTTGGTGCTGCCCTCGAAATCCACCGTGTCCAGGTAGTTCTCGGGGGCCACACAGTTCCACTCGTTGAGTATCAGGCTGACCTGAGCCCGGGAGGGG
>JBBFLP010000098.1:9187-10441 GCA_037478975.1 Armatimonadota bacterium | reverse complement strand
CGGAGCTCCAGGTACGTTTCATGCTCGAATCGCAGGCAGCACATCAGCTTGCCGCACACGCCGGAGAACTTGCTGGGATTGATGGCCAGACTCTGATCTTTGGCCATCTTCACGGAGACCGGGTCCAGGGTGTTCAGGAACCGGGCGCAGCACAGGGGTTGTCCGCAGTGGCCGAACGTCCCCACCGCGCGGGCGTGGTCGCGCACGCCCACCTGATGGAAGATCACCCGCGCACGGATGGCGCTGGCCACATCCCTCACCAGCTCCCGGAAGTCCACGCGGGTCTCGGAGGCGAACTCGATGGTGACCTGCGAGCCGTCCAGCGCGAAGTCGGCGCAGATCAGCTTCATCGGGAGTCCGCGCCTGCGCACCCGATCCGCGCATACGCGCATCGCTTCGGCCTCGCGCGCCTCGTTCTGGTGGTGCCTCTCGATGTCCTCCGGCGTGGCCAGCCGGACCACACGGCCGCGAAAGTGGCCGCTTCTTCCCCCTGTCTTCTCGCGGGAAGGCGTGGCCACCACTCCGAGCATCTGCCCGTTCTGGGTCTCCACCACCACTGCCTGGCGGACCGAGAGCTCCAGGTCGCCCGGGTCGCACTCCATTATCTTACCGCCGGAACGGAACCTCACTCCGACGACGTTTGCCATTCGCTTTTTTGACCTCGCGGGCAGAGCGCCTCCGCATCGCCCGCTGTGTTATGCTCAAGGCCGCCTTGCGCGGCCGGAACAGACCTCGTTGACCTCTTATCCTATCATACCGCCGGGCCGCTTTCAATGCACGTGTGGGCACGTTGTTGCGCGATTGTTTCGCAATACGGTAGAATGATCGCAACAACATCATTGGCCGGAGAGCTGCCATGAGCATCACAGAGACCGCTGAA
The DNA here is from genome assembly GCA_037478975.1 of Armatimonadota bacterium. Lineage (GTDB taxonomy): Bacteria > Armatimonadota > UBA5829 > DSUL01 > DSUL01 > CALCJH01. Next base: position 9,561 of record JBBFLP010000098.1, on the reverse strand, counting down.
TATCCGCTGACGGCGGAGCAGATCGAGTTCTACCGCCAGAACGGCTATGTCCGTCTGCCGGATGTATTCACTGCCGAGGAGCTGGAAGCGGCTCGCAGAGGAGTGGACGAGGCTGTCCGCCTGCGCGAGGAGATCTCGCAGGGCAACCTGCTGGACTCCGATTACGCTCGCGTCTTTGTCCAGATGGTCAATCTCTGGCAGGCCAGCGATATCCTGCGGCCGTGCGTGCTGTCCGCCAAGCTGGCCTCCATCGCAAAGAGGCTCTCCGGCTTCAGCCGGGTGCGGCTGTGGCACGATCACGCGCTGGTCAAGATGCCCGGCGACAGCAAGCCCTCACCCTGGCACCAGGATCTACCCTACTGGCCGCACGACCG
>JBBFLP010000098.1:4391-9087 GCA_037478975.1 Armatimonadota bacterium | reverse complement strand
AGGCGCGCCCTCATCACCATCTATATGGAGGATGGCACCATCTATACCGGCACGCCCCACTGCGTGACGGATCCTCTGGGTCTGAAGCCGGGCGAGCCGCTCCAGGGAGACCTGTTTCCGGTGCTGGCCTGACCTCCCGGGTCAGGCCAGCGAATCTGAAGGGGTTCCTCAGTCCGCCGTCTGCGCGATGACGGGCGCGAGCGCCGCCGCCAGTTCGTCGTCATCGGCGGAGAACCGGGTGGCCGGGAAGAGATACCAGCGCTCCACGTGCGTTGCGCTCTCCCCCGGCTCCAGCCGTGCCAGCGGCCCCAGCGACTCCAGCTCCAGGAACGTGCCCTTTGTGAACGTCTCGTAGTTGCAGCCCATGTCCGGGTAGCGGGCTCCGTCCTGAAACGGATACCGCTTGATGAACAGGGCTCCGTCCACCTGATAGGCCGTCCAGCCCAGCGTGTTCAGCACTCCCAGCTTCGTGGGATTGTCGTTCGCCGGGTCGGTGGTCACCCGGATGAAGCGCCTTCCCAGCTTCAGCCTGCTGTCGGAGAGGTCCGTATAGTGCCAGAGTACCAGCGGACGGGCCGGCAGCTTCTTCTCGTCGTGAGAGATGAACGGCTCCTGCGGGATCACCTGCTCTCCGCCAGGGCGGACGATGGTCAACGCCCACGGGGCCAGCTCCACAGGCCACAGTCCCCGGTTTGTCAGGGTATGCCGAACCGTGACGCGGGAGCCCTGCGGAGCAAGCGTCACGGCGATCTGCTTCTGAATGCCCGTCGCCGGCTCCACCTTTTGCGTCAGCGTGACGGTGTCCTGGGAGACCTCCACCTCCACCGGATCGTTGTCCGGGGAGTAGCTTCGCGGCACCGCCTCGGGGGCGTGCCAGAGACGGTGTCCGCCCATAGGACGCCAGTCACCTAAATCCGTCCGCACCACCTCGTCGAACGGCATCTCCGAAAGGATATTCTGCCCCCCGGTAAAACGGTAGGCGATGATCCGGGGGCCGACGTCCGTCGTGACGATGACGTCCACCCTTCCGTTTGTCAGCAGATAGCAGTTTGGCTGCCCGTAGTAATGGATCTTCTCAATGCTCACCTTCGCCTCCCCGGCCGCCGCGGTCAGGACGACCGCGGCCGTCGCTGCCAGCAGTCCTCTCAACACTGTCCGCGCATTCACTTCGCGTCCCTTCCTCCTGTTCAGGCTCCGCTGGATCTCACTTTGCGGGCCGGTAGTCAATCCGCTTCACGGGGATCTCGCCCGAGCGCACTTCCAGGAACGGCTTGCCATCCTTTACTCCGACGATGCCGTACCCTCCGGCCGTCGCCAGGAAGCTGCGGAAGTCCCCGCGGATGGACGGATGCAGATATAGCACCTGCTCCACGGCATCGTAGCGCGCCCCGGAGAGCCCCTGAAGCAGGCCGTAGGAGGCCATCGCCCGGGCATACCAGTGTCCGCACTCGTATTCGTTGAACGGGTTGCGGAACCGCCCGTCGTACCGCTTGCGGCACTCCCGGACGATCTCCAGGCCTTCTTCCACCATGCCTTCCAGCATCAGGTGCGAGGCCACCTGATATTCGATCCCCGTCCACACCTCGTTTGCGTAGACGAACGGCAGCGAGAGTTGGCCCCCCTTGGGCCAGCTGCACAGGAGCAGTCCGCCTTCCGTCCCGAATGCGTAGGTCGGCCTCTGGGTATTTGCGTGGTCCGAGAGATCCTTTCTCAGGTTGTATTTGTGAACGGCCTTCAGGTGGCTGTCCACCTTGGCGCGGTCCAGGAAGTCCGGCACTCCGCATACCTTGCCAATCCACGCGCCCAGCACTCCGTCCGAGAGACAGCCGGCGCCGTACTGATACTTCGGTCCTTCTCGCTCCAGCAGGCGGTTCGCTTCAGGCGTATCGTAGCGCGGAGGGCTGGCGTGCAGCCCTTCCCACATCACTTTCTGGAAGAAGTATTCTCCGTCGAAAAGGTCGCTCTCCATGGCCTTCTTGCCCTTCTGGAGGAGCTCCTCATAGAGTGGCTGCTCATCGCCCAGCGCGCGTCCCATCTCGCTGGCGGCCTTCAAAGCGCCCAGATAGAAGCTGGTGCACATTCCGTCCGGCCCCCAGAACTCGATGTCATACGTGTTATGGTGCGGCTCCATCAGAAGGCCGGTATGGTCCGGGTCCCAGGTGGAGATGCAGTAGTCCAGACTCTGGCGCACCTGCGGCCACAGTTTCCGTAACCACTCCGTATCTCCGGAGATGCGCCACTCCCGGTAGACCTTCATGATCCCGCCAAGCTGTCCGTCAGCCGCGGCGTGGAACTCGTGCGTTGTGGGCCGGATGGGTAGCGCCGAGCGGAAGGTCTGATGCCCCCGGCGGTTCTGGGAAACGCGGAACTCCGTCTCCCGCAGGGTGCGCTCCAGAGAAGGGAACAGATGACAGATGGCCTGCGCGTAGTTCCAGACGTGTGTGCAGGAGCCATAGCAGCATCCGGATCCGTCGTGGCACCCTTCCCACGCCCACAGCCGGCCATCCTTCTGCCGCAGCACGGTGGGTGATTTCAGGATGGTGAGGTTGGCCGCCACCGCCTCCACCACTTCAGGGGGCAGAGTGCTGTCGTAGAAGGCTTTCGCGAACTTCTCGCTCTCCTCCCGCAGCCGCCTGTAGTTGGCCATCCAGTAGCGGGCTGCGTCTTCGATTGTCGGGAACAGCGACGCATAGAACGGAGCGTACGTCTGTTCTTCGGGCTGCTCGCAGTCACACCCCTCGCAGCAGTCCTCAGGGCTTTGCGCCGTTCCGCCGTGGGTCTGGTTGGTCACCGGGCAATGCCAGGCCATCATCAGCCGGACGGTTCGCGTCTCTCCGGGCTTGAGTCGCAGCGGTGCGTAGATGGACCCGCCGGGGCTGGGTGGCCCGTCGGTATATGGCTCGGCGTAGTGGTACTCGCCGCGCGAGACCATATTCCACAGCATCGTGAGCGTATCGAACCATCCGCCGCGGAACAAGGCGCAGTCCGTGAGCACATCTCCGCCGGACTCCACAGCCGCCCAGAAGGCGCCCTGTTCCCAGGGTTTGTCCTCAGGAGCGGGCTGCCAAAGGATGATGCCGTGCCCCGGCCCCTCGCGGACGGTGTCTCCTCCGGACCGCGTGGCCATGAAGTTGGCGGTGTGGAAGGAGAAGACCGCATCCACTTCGTTCTTCGAGTTGTTGGTCAGCTCATATTCCAGCGCCGCCACAGGCAGGCTGGAGTCGTCCGGATTGCCGGGGATGAAGGGGCTCCAGCCTGTGATCCGGGCGGAGACGGGGGACTTCGGATCTTCCAGTGTCACTGTCCCGAACGGAAACCGCGTCTCGAAGCGGGCTTTCGCAAAGCGCGGGAGGCCCCAGCTCTTTCCGCCCTGGCCGTTGCCGGACCCGGGCTGACCGAACGCCTTCCACATGGGGACGGGCCCTTCCAGCACCCTGGCCCCGGCGTCCGAGCCGGGAAACGAGATGGCGGCGAACATCAGAGGCTCGTTGAACACCTGCGGAGCGTTACGGACCGACACATGCGACAGCGCGCCGGTGCCTTCCAGACAGATCATCCCCGCTCCGATCCCCCCCATCGGGAACGCCACCCTGCTCAGATACTCGCCCTCGTAAGGACCGTTGAAGGGTCGCCCGTCTCGTGCCATAGCGCTAGAGTTTCCTTCCTGCTTGTGCGGTAATACCGGGCCGCCCGGGCCCGTATGATGGTAGCGTTCCAGCCCCAGCCCGTCAAGAGGAGGGTAGACGGCATATCCGTCTTAATTCCGCGACCTGGTTGCGGGAACCCTGGGGGCGGGTGAGCGTTTCACTTATCGGCAAGGCTGGATAGCTTGCCTTTCATCCAGGGGATATGCGTCCGCCGCTCCGGCGCTGTCCGTTTCACGACGAAAGGGAAACGCTCAAAATGACGCGGTTGAAGATAATGGTCGCTCTTCTTGCCGTAGCCATTACAGTGGCCGGCGCTTCTGTATCCCGCGCACAGGATATCGTAGATACAGCCGCCTCCAACGAAAACTTCTCGACCCTGGTGGCGGCCGTCAAGGCAGCGGGTCTGGTGGATGCTTTGAAGGGAGAAGGACCGTTCACGGTTTTCGCGCCCACCAACAAGGCCTTTGAGAAGCTGCCCAAAGGGACCGTGGAGTCGCTCCTTAAGCCGGAGAATAAGGATAAGCTGGTCGAGATCCTTACCTATCACGTGGTTCCCGGCAGTGTCATGGCCGCCGACGTGGCAGGTCTGCAGAGCGGGACTAAAGTGAAGACGCTGAGTGGAGGCGAGGTGACGGTGAAGAAGTCGGGAAGCAACATCTTCCTGAACACATCAAGGATCGTCGCTACTGACATCACGGCTTCGAACGGTGTCATCCACGTGATAGATTCTGTGCTTCTGCCCTCGAAGACTGACAGAAAGCCGTCCAGTTACGGCACGCAGGGAGGCGGAGGCTGCTGCACCAAATAGGTTTACCTCCCTGTCCCTTCCTGAGCGGAAGCGGCGCTCCCGTCTGACGGGCGCGCCGCTTTTTCTGTTATCATAGCGGCGCAAAATGGCGCCTGATGAGGGAATCTGGCGCGAACGGCGTCGTCTGGTAGTTCGGGTGCGCAGAGTGGTATGGTGAGGCCCCAGTGAACCTGCCGGTCCAGATCCTGGTCGAGCGAGCCAGGGCGGGCGAGAGGGATGCCTTCGAGGCTCTCTTTCGCGA
>JBBFLP010000098.1:0-4291 GCA_037478975.1 Armatimonadota bacterium | reverse complement strand
TCGCCGGGCGGAGATTGAGATGAGCTGCAGAGTCAGTCTGGAAAAACTGGCTGAGGATCTCGCCCGGGCGGCTGCCGGCCAGCGGAGCCGCCTGGCCCGGCACGTCGCATCCTGCGAAGATTGCAGGCGCAATGTGGCGCTGCTTCAGCAGAGCGAGCAGGCCATCGCGTCGTCGGGGAGTCTGGAAGCTCCTCCGGAGGACCTCTGGGAGCGGATCTCACCACGGCTGGAGCCCAAGTCTGCCCGGCATCCAGTGTTTAGTCTGCTTCCCGGCCGCAGAAGCTTTGCGTTGGTTGCCGCCACGTTGCTTGTCGCGGCCATAGTCCTGTTGCACGTGCATCCGGTCTCCCGGGACGGTCAGGATGAGATGGCTGTCTTTGCCGAGCACCACCGGTCAGCCTCGGCCGTCTCCGCGTCGGAGGAGGTGCCGCCTGTGGCGGTGCGCATCTTCGGAGACGCTGCCGATCTGCCGGTCCGCCTGCCGGATTCGCTCCCGGCGGGATGGAAGCTGGTGAGTGTTGACAAGTTCACGTGTCCCCGCGGCCTGCCCGTGGCGCATCTGGTCTATGCGAGGGGCGATGAGCGACTGTCCATCTTTCAGAAGCCAGCCGGATCCGGACCAGGGTTCGGGATGGGCCGGGGCCGCGGGGGAGGGTATGGCTGGATGAGGCGTCAGGGGCAGAGCGGTAGCGGCGGAATACAGCGTTTCGGTGGGCGGCCTCTCGGCGTGGCGGTAGGAGGCGGTTTGCGCTTCGTGGTGATGGGTGATCTTCCCGCGGAGCAACTCCAGCAGATCGCCGACCGCCTGGCCGTCACCCCTCCGCTGTAAGCGGCGGTTTCCCGTCTACTCTTTGCTCACTCCCTTCCTCCGCCGTTGATGGGGATATCGGAGCAGTGCTCCGGGAACTCGTTCCCGGAACCTCCCCCTACGGTGGTTGAGCTGTCCGCCGTAGGCGGACGAGTCGAAACCACAGCTTCAACTGCGCGGTCTCGACACGCGCGCCTTCGGCGCGCTACTTGACCAGCGTAGAACCAGCCCCGCTCACCGCACAAAGCAGCCGACCTCCCAGGCGTAATGCCGGAAGCCCAGGGCGCGAGCGGTGCGCAGTGATGCCTCGTTTGTCCTGTCGGTTCCCCACATGGCGATCTTGCTCGCCCGGAAGATCTCCTTTACAGCCGCCGAAACTGCGCTCAGGGCGTAGCCTCTTCCGCGGTATTCCGGCTCCGTCTCGATGCTCAGATCCCAGGCCACGTCGGAGAGCGGTTTCACTGTGGCCCGCGAGACGGCCCGTCCATCCACGAACTGCGCGAACACCGGTCCTCCCCAGAAGCGGCGTCCGGCGGCGGCTTTTTCATCCAGAGCGGATGCTTCGCGCACATCTCCCTGTTCTCTGTCCCGGAACATTCCCGGGATCAGATACAGCCGCTCACCCCGGAACCACTCCGCCTCGGCCGTGAAGAGGGCCAGCGCGTTCTCCAGCACCTCGCAGACCTCATCCGACAGGCTACAGGATGGGGCGTTCAGGAGCGCATCGCGCGCGTGTTCCGCCAGATGTGGGGCCACGGAGATGACGCATCCTTCTCCCGTGTCCATCCCGAATACAGGGAGGGGGAAACCCTTCGCGAACCGCAGGTTGCGGTGCTCACTTGCGACGATTATCATCCCGCTGCCCCGAAGGTCTTCCGGCTGGCAGCCCATCTCTGCTGCGTAGTGGCGGTCCAGAGCGGCAAGGGCGGCTTCTGAAGCGTCCTGATGGTCTCTGTCAGCAAACGAGTCCCGGCTCAAAGTCATCGCCTTCTCCGAAACGTCCGGCGGGTATCTGCCGTCGAACCAGATGAATGCAACTCAGTGCAACGCCTCTGCGGGAAAGGGGCTGCGCCGGCCCCGGTCTGTCCCGGAGGAGGGGTTTCTGCTATAATACCAGAGGGGGAAAGGCTTTCCAGACGCCCGGAGCGAAGAGGCGCGCGCTCCGGAGAACGGAGGTTTTTTGGAATGGTCCAGTCTGTCGCGGAGAAGGACCTGAGGGCCAGGTCGCAGGAGATCCTCCAGTCCCGGCTGGGGGGACTGAAAAAGGCGGCGCTTGCAGCGGCTCTGGTTCCTCTTGCCGTCGCGGCCGCATCCAGCGGCGTGGCGGCGGATGCTCCCGCCAAGTCCCCGCAGAACCATCGTGTGAAGGCGCAGGTCACCAAGACCGGCGATGTTTACCGCTATGAATTCACCCTGATAAACGCTTCTCTGCCGGGAGCTTCCGGCGGAGCCCAGGGGACTGTGGACGTCGCCCCAACGGACGGTGGACCGGCGCGCCCGTGGATTGTGAACTGGCAGCTTCCGCTGTTCGATCCTTCGGACGTCAGCGATGTGAAGGTGCCGGAAGGATGGGCTTACGAGATCATCCGTGCGGGTGAAAAGGGTGTCTGTTACAACAATCCGGAGAGTCCGTTCGGCAAACATCCGTGGAGCTGGTCTCCCGCCACCGATCCCCTGCTGAAGAAGCCGGACGAGGCCAAAGCCTACGGACCCAACCCGGCGGTCTTTGCCAGGCCGCCGTACGTGCTTCACTTTTACTGTCTCACCGCGCCTGACGAGAGCGGGAAGCCGATGCCGGTGAACCCTCTGGGCTCGCTGGATATGATGAAGGGCTTCTCCTTCACCAGCAAATATCCCGAGACGGCAGCGCCGTTCCTGCCCGTGTATTACAACCAGCAGGATATCGCCTCGCTGCCGGGAAAGGCGGTCATCCCGAACAGTCCCGGGCTGCAGAAGGCGGCTTCGGTGCAGGTGTCTTCAGCGAACTGACTCTCTTGTCAGATTTCCGCCAACCGCCCGGATGGCCCGCGCCCTCCGGGCGGTTTTGTCTTTCTGGAGGATGCATCTCTGCGGTTCGGAGGCTTAAGTCGTGCGCCTGCTGATGGCGGTCCACAACGCCTATACGGACACCTCCAGCGGCGCGGCGCGGAGCGTGCGGACCATTGTCGAATGGCTGAACGCCTCCGGGTACGAATGCCGCGTGTTGTGCACCGCCCGCTTCGATGCACGCGCTCCAGATTCCCTTGAGGAGCACCTCTCCTCGCTTGACATTCAGCCGCAGGTGGCGCAGACGCCCAGACGCCTCATCCGCTCCGGCGCAGCCGGGCGGCCGGTGTGGTGGTTTGAACTGAACGGTGTGCCGGTGACGATGGTGCTCACCCGGCACAACGACTGGCGCAGCCCCGATCGTGATGAGACCGAGCAGCTGGTCAACCTGTGCCGTCATATTCTCAGGGAGTTCCGCCCTCACGTTCTGCTGTCTTACGGCCCGCACGGGGCGGTTCAGGAGATGATGCGCCTGGCCCGGCGTCACGGCGTTCGGACAGTCTTCAGTGTGCGCAACTACGGCTACGAGGACCGGCGCTGGTTTGCGCACGCTGACAGCGTGCTGGCCTGCAGTCCCTATCTGGCCCGCTACTATCAGACAAAGGCGGGCGTCGAGTGTGAGGGCATCCCGTCGCCCATCCGGTGGGAAGATGTTCTGGCCCCCGAGGAGTCCCGCACGTTCGTCACGTTCGTGAATCCTTCCTTGGAGAAAGGAGCCGGGCTGTTCGCCCGGCTGGCCGATATGCTGGGAAGCAAGAGGCCGGACATTCCGGTGCTGGTGGTCCAGTCGGCCGCAGACGCCTCCAGCCTGAACAGCATTCCCGGCCTAGACTTCTCCCGTTATCCCCAGATGATGGCTGCGCCTCCGGTCCCTCGTCCGGCTGACTTCTTCGAGCTGACGCGTATCCTCCTGGTGCCATCGGTTTTTCACGAGCCGTTCGGCCGGGTGGCGGCCGAGGCGCTGATCAACGGGATACCTCCCATCGTCAGCGACCGGGGCGCGCTGCCGGATACGGTGGCGGAAGCAGGCATCGTGTTGCCGCTTCCGGAGTGGTTGACTTGCACGTCCGTGCAGATCCCGGATGAGAGTGAAGCTCAGCCCTGGTTCGACGCTGTCTGCGCTCTCTGGGACGATGAGCAAGCCTATGCCGCGCGCTCATCCCTCTGCAGAGAGGTCGCCAGACGTCTCTATGCCGAGGAACCTCTCAGGCAGCGCTATCTGGAGTATTTCCAGAGCGTCCTCACGCGCTGAAATTTGTGTCCGGGTGTCTAAGGTTTGCGCCGCCGGGTAGGGTGGTATAATACCGGCAACTAAACTGCGGTGCGACATGGTCGTGATTGTCGCAGGAATCCGCGAGGAGGCCAGAGACAGATGAGCAAGCACTGGAAGAGAGTGGCCGTTCTGGGTCTAGTCGCCGTGATCGCTGTGGCGTTGAC
>JBBFLP010000097.1:0-10453 GCA_037478975.1 Armatimonadota bacterium | reverse complement strand
GCGGCGGAGAGCCGGTGTTCGAGCCGTTCGTCATTCTGGAGCGCAAGGGCGTCAGAGTAGGGGTGCTGGGGCTGACGGTCTCGGATGTCCCGAACTGGGAACAGCCGTCCTACATCGAAGGCCTGCGGTTCGTTGATATCATCGAAGCTGCGCGCGAATGGGTGCCGCGTGTGAGGCCGCTCTGCGACGTACTGGTGCTGCTGGCGCATACCGGCGCGGAGCGCCGCGAGAATGAACGGTATCCAAGCGCCGCGGCGGCGGGCGCGGACATCGCGCGTCAGTGTCCGGGTGTGGACGTGATTATCTGCGGGCACCGGCATGTTCCGGTGGAGTCGCTGGAGGCTGGCGGAGCCGTGTTGACTGCCGCCGGCAAGTGGGGCAGCCATCTCGGAAAGGTGACGCTGGAGGTCGAGAAGTCACCGGATGGCGTACGGGTGGTGTCCCGGAATCCGCAGTTGGTCCCCGTTACAGCGGACTTACCGCAGGATGCCGGTCTGGAAAAGGTTCTGGCGCCGTTCGAACAGCGCTGGTCGAAGTGGGCCGAGGAAGTGATTGGCGAGACCGCCGTGCCGCTTGATTTCCGGCGCTCTCAGCAGGAGGAGACCGCCGCGGTAAACCTGATCCACGATGCCTTGAAATGGGCCACCGGAGCCGATGTCACGCTGCACGTGGCGTTCAATAACAGGACGCTCATTCCTGCTGGGCCTGTGACGAACCAGGATGTGGCGGAACTCTACGAGTATGACAACGCCCTGTGGGTGCTCACGCTGACCGGTCGGCAACTCAAGGACTATCTGGAGGACGGCATCGGGGGATACGGCACCTGGCGGTTCCTGACCGCGGCCGGAATCAACTATGTTTTCGATGTCTCCCGGCCCAGAGGAGAAAGGCTTGTGCGGGTGGAGTATAACGGCCGGCCGCTGGCGGATGATGCCGTGCTCACGGTGGCCATCAACCATTACAACGCGGTGCGGGGCGTTGAGGACAGCCTGTACCGGAAGGCTTCGGATGTGAGGGAAACGGGACGTTGGATCCGTGACGTCATCGCGGACTACATCCGGGCGCAGGGCACGGCCCGCCCTGCGGTGCGCGGCTGGTTCACAGTGGAAGGAGCCGGCGTCGCCCGCCCGGCCGGGTCGGCCCGGTGAGAGCGTTCCCGAAAAGCCCGGGGTTGCGCGTCGGTTCACGCAGGTGGCGGGGCTTTGTGGCAATCATTCTGACCGCCGTTCTCTTTGCGGCCCCCGCCACTGCCCAGACGCGGGTTGTATTTACCGATCCACCGAACTCCAGCACCGCGGCACGGGACGCCGTCGTGGAGTTCATCAACTCGGCGCAGAATACCCTGGATGTCGCCATCTACACCCTGACGTACGGGATCAGTGGAGGGCGGCTGACGGATATCGCCGGAGCCTTGCAGGCGGCGCGCTCGCGAGGGGTAGCGCTGCGTCTGGTCACGGATGTGAACGAGGAGACGGGCACTCAGTTCACTATTCTGGACATCCTCTCGGATGGAGTGGCCAACGGCGTCATCAACCGGGGCGTAGTCCGTTCCGGTAATCCCGGCGGCATCATGCACAACAAGTTCATGGTGGCCGACGGCTGGCGTGTGCTGACGGGATCCACGAATTTCACATCAGCAGGGTGCCTGTCTCAGGAGAACAATGTCCTCATTCTGGAGGGGCAGGGCATTGCCGCGGCCTATACGGCCGAGTTCGAGGAGATGTGGAACGGCATCTATGGCAACCGCGGGCAGCCCACCTTCCCGAACAGTTTTTTCACGAACGACGGCGTGCCGGTGGAGGTGCGCTTCGGGCCGGATGATGACCTCACCGGCCGCATCACGACCGCCATCTATTCGGCCAACCGCAGCGTCTATTTTCTGGTCAACGTCTTTTCTGAGGGCACGCGGGCCTACGAGATCGCAGAGGCGCTGAAATGGGCCGCGGCGCAGGGCATTGATGTCCGCGGGGTCTTCGACGAGGATAACCAGTCTTCAGCGCAGTGGAACAACCTGGTGAACGTTCCGGGAATCAGCCTGGGCGACTACATCGGTGGCCTGAACGCGATGCACAACAAGCTCATGATCGTGGATGCGGGGACGCCGCAGGCGAAGGTGTTCGTGGGATCAAACAACTGGTCCAACGCTGCGGACCTGACGAACGACGAGAACGTGGCGATCCTCTCTTCGGAGTGGTGGAGCAACCATTATTACGACTATTTCCGAAGACTCTACGTGGAGCGCTCCTCGGATGCGAACGGCACTCAGCCGGTGCGGCGCTACGGAGACCTGGACGGGGACGGCGCTCTGACGTATGCGGACTACGCGATGGCGCTTGCCGTGGCTTCTACCGTTAATCCCGCCTCGCCGTATCAGCTGCTCGTGGGGGATGTGGAGCCATATCCGGGAGTGGGCGGCCACATCTTCGGGGACGGCCGCATTGACGCTGCGGACGCCCGTTGGATCGGCGAGACCCTTGGAATAGTGACGGGAGACGACCGCATCGGTGAGTCGCTGCTCAAACCGCCCGGCTCGCCTGTCAGCCTGGCTCCCTGCACTGTGACCGCCGTTTTCGGGCAAGCGTTCTACATTCAGCAGGATGACCGAAGCGCGGGGATCCGTGTGGAGACCTCCGGGGCGGTACCGGCCCGGGGGCAAAGGGTGGCGGTGCGCGGAATACTGAAAGCCCTCAACGGCGGCACAGGCGAGCGGTATGTCGAGGCGCAGGCCGTGTCGGTGCAGCCGGATCCGGGAGCCATTCCTGCGCCTCTGACGCTGCGGGCGGTCTGGATGGGAGGAGCCAGTCCACCGGGCGGGTATACGCGGAGCGTCGCAGGCGGGCAGGGGCTTTACAACACGGGCCTGAGGGTGCGTTGCGCCGGGAAGGTGACGGGGTGGGGCTCTCTGTCTTTCTGGTTGGATGACGGCAGCGGTTACTCGGACGGGTATTCCGGCTTGCCGGGCGTGAAGGTCATCTCAGGCTTCCTCGCCCGTCCAGCATTGGGCTCGTTCGTGACGGTGGACGGCATCAGCACGATGGAGTACGTGAACGGCCAGAACGTGCGTGTGCTGCGTCCGTCGCTTCAGAGCGACATCCGGGTGCTTGTGTCTCCATAGGAGCGGGAACCTTACAGTCTGTAAAGAACAGCCGCCCGGCAGTGTCGCCGGACGGCCGTTCACGTTTCACTTCTCTTTTAGCGGCGGTGGTTTACGCCCTACGGCGAAGTCCCGCCATCAGGCCGGCCAGACCGATGCCGAGCGCACCGAGCGTCCCTGGTTCGGGTACCACGACTCCCGGCGATCCTACGTCGTTGCCGTTGAAGATAGCCGTCTGGGTGACAGCATAGGCTCCGTGCACGCCCGCCTGCGAGCGAGCCCAGTTGGCGCCGTTGTCGTTGGCGATCGGGTCAAGGAATCCCGGCAGCACGTAGATGCTGGGACCGTCCGGGGTATCCGGCGGCCAGGGGGCGGCGTCATCATAGTTGACGGTATCCACCGCGTTGCCCGAGGCATCCCTGAGCACCAGGATCTCGTTGGTCGGACTGGGGCTGTTGGAGAGGCCGAAAAGCGACTCGAAGTCCATCGGGAACGCCGCAAATCCGGTTCCCCAGGCTGCCTGGAAGTCCGCCAGCGTGATGACCGCCGGATATAGCACAATGGCCTGGCCCGGACTGATGAACGTGCCCGCAGGGATGGTGATGGAAGAGACTCCGTCCTCGTCGGAGATGTACCATCCGCTGATGTCCACCAACTCCGTCCCGTAGTTGTAGATCTCGATCCACTCGGTCTGGACCGGGATGGACTCCACGCTGTTTGGGTTGTACATGATCTCGCTGATCATGACGGTAGCGTTGGAGGCCACGCAGGAGGCGAGGAGCACTGCGCAGCCGCAAAGAGCGGCAGCGATACGCTTACCCATCGTTTTTGTCTCCTTTCTGTCGCCGATCGCAGGGGCATCTGCTCTGCTGTCTCCGCTGTTGCGCATCTTCTTGCCCCTGCGATCATCCTCTCAGCAACGGAGTATATCAGAATCCAGTCTCCAAAAGGGTCTGACCTCTCTACATTCGGGGGCTTCTGGGAGGAGCCGCGGAAGGGTTGGCAGGCGGCGGGGAATAACAGCATAACGTCCGGTTTCCGGGATTACGGAGGAATCAAAGCTGTGGCCAGCATCTACATCATGACCGACCTTGAAGGCGTCAGCGGGATAGACTCCGCGGACATGATCGAGAGGGAACATCCGCGGTTCCGGGAGTGCTGCGAGCTCCTGATGGGAGATCTGAATGCGGCTGTCGAGGGCGCATTCGAAGGCGGGGCGACACGCGTGATGGTTCGCGACGGGCACGGAGGGGCGCCCAATTTCATCCCCGAGCTTCTGGACCCGCGTGCCGAGGAGGACCCCCGTCCCGCTGCCAGGTGGTGGGGTCAGATGGATTCTTCCTTCGACGCTACCTTCATCATCGGCGCGCATGCGATGGCGGGCACCCTGAACGCCTTCCTGGACCACACTCAGTCATCGGTCTCCTGGCACGACTACATTGTGAACGGAAGGAGGATGGGAGAGCTGGCGCAGTGGGCGATCATCGCGGGGCATTTCGGTGTGCCGCTGGTAATGGTCAGCGGCGACGCGGCCGCGTGTGCTGAGGCAGAGGAGTTCTTCCAGCCTGTGGAGACCGCGGTCGTCAAAGAAGGGGTGGGGCGGAATTCCGCGCGGCTGCTTCCTCTGGATGAGGCGCGCAGACGCATCCGCGAAGCTGCGCGAAGGGCTGTCGGTTTGATCGGAGTGGCACGGCCGTTCCACGTCGAGCCTCCTCTGGAGATCATCCTCCGGTTCAACCGCTCAGACTACTGCGACCGCGCCGCGGGCAATCCCGGCGTGGAGCGGGTGGACGCTCGTACCATCCGCAAGCTGGCGGCCAGCCCACTGGAGATCCTTCCTTGACCGGCTAACGGTCTGCCACGCCTCCCGTCAGTGCGATCTCGATCTGTGGGCTTCCCTCCACCTGGAGGACCAGCCTGCCGTCCGCATAAGCGTGCGGAGACTCAATCGGCACGCTGGCGCCGTTGATCCAGACGGATGGCTGTTTCTCCAGGCCGCTGACCAGCACCCGGTACGGGGCGGAGCGCCATCCCTTCACAGAGAACGACACCCTTCTGCCGTCCTCCTGCAGACCGCCTATATCGCCCGGGGCGTGGATGAACAGCCGCGCGCTGCGCGCCACCTGAAAGTCATACGCGCAGGGTTGTCCAAAGAACCGGATGGCGTTCGCCTGCACGGTACCCGGATTGATGGCCGGACCGTCGGAGCGCTGCTCGCGGAGGTGGTAGAAGTCCGGCAGGAGACCCACCCGGTGCGCATCATCTTCTTTCCAGGTATGCTGGATGCCGGCGGCCGTGATGCCGTCCGCAAGCTTCTTCCACGGGCCATCGGCATCGTGTCTGGCCAGCCGGTAGAGGGCGTCGGCATATACCAGACCGCACCACTGGACCGGCAGTCCGAACCAGACCGGGGCGCGCCAGTCCGTGGCGCCGTAGACCGCAATGGTGCTGTAGGGTCCTACCGGCTTCCCGGTGGGATTCAGCAGATAGACGAAGGGAACCCCGGTCCAGGCCCAGTAGCGCGCTCTTTCCAGAAAAGACTGGTCCCCGGTGATCTGATAGCCGGTGACGAAGGCGTTCACCATATGGGCCGACGCCAGGATGTCCGGGGTATGGAGAGGCACTTCCCAGGTCTGCGCGCCTCGTGGAACTCCCCTGTCATACTGACTGAGCGCCCGGAGCTTCTTCAGGGCGGCTTCCACCAGATCGCGGTCTCCCGCGAATGTTGCCTGCTGAAGCAGACGCCACACCACGCTTCCGGTCAGCCCGCTGGCGTGGTCCGCAAAATGAGTGCGGCCGTAGTCGGGGCGCCCTTCCTGCGGAGTGTAGCGGATGAGGTTCCCCGCGTCGAAGCGGGCGAGGTGCCCGCGGGCCTCCTGAGCCGCTTTGTCTGCGCTCTCAAGGACGCTCCCGAACAACAAGGAGGGCCGGAAGTACGGGATGTGGCTCACAGCCGCGAAGTCGTAATGCGACGGATCCACCACGGACAACGCCTCGCCCGCCGTCTGCTCCAGGCGCTGGCGGATGCCATCGTCCTGAACAATCCCCGCAAGCCACAGCATAAACGCCGGAGCGTCCGCGGCAGGCACAGCCCCGAAGCCGGGCCAGACAGCATGGCGGAACAGCTTGCCATCCCGGATATCCGAGTCCAGCCACCCGCGGGCTGCAAGCGAGGCGTAGGATTGCAGGTTGCGTCCCGTGTCCGGCAGGGGAGGCAGTCCGCGAAGCTCCACATACTGCTGCACCGCCGGAATGACTGTGTCGCCCTTGCCGCCGATGATGGTCGCTTTAACCTGAAGCGGCGTGCCCGCGGCAAGAGTGACGCCCTCATAGGGAAGAAGGTCTCCCTCCACCCGGTTCTGGCCGTCCGAGCCGGGGAAAAGCAGGCCCATCACGTGCCCGCCGGATGAGAAGATGCGGTCCGGAGAGTCGAAGAGCGCGCAGACATCGGGCTGCGGTTCCCAGATCAGGCCGCCGTACACGCCGTCCACCTGAAGAATCATCAGGGGGAACGTGATCTTCAGAGTATCCGGCACCTGGCGGCGCGATGCGGGTCCGATGATATCGGCTTCGCTGCTGGATGGCTCGTCCTCGAGGTACTCCAACCCCGGAAACAGCGCCTGATTTTTCCTCTCTCCAAAGGAACCGGGGCCGGCAAAAAGAAGTGTGAGCGGCAGATACACCACCTCACGACTCTTGTTGACGCTGATGGTGACGGTGAGATCAAGTGAGCCCCGGTCCTCCGAGGACTTGCCAGGGGTCAGCGAGCGCCGGATGGTCCACGTTGCGCCGTCCTGATCGGTGGCGGTGACGGTGTCAACGTAGGCATGTCCCGTGGTGGCGGAAGCTCTGGGAGCGTTGGAGAAGTCCAGCCACCGCAGCTCATTCCCGTGCAGGTAACCCAGCATGCCGCCGGTGTGAAGCATCCCGAACCGGTATCCCGCTACCTCCAGCGCCAGGCATCCTCGCGTCCCCTCCCGCACGTTGATGGGGCCGGAATGGACCAGCACCTCACCTGTGCCGCGGCATGGCTCGGGCTTCGGCCACTCCGGAGCTTTCAGCAGGACGCGAGGACGGAAGCTCAAACGCGCGATGACCGCCTTTCCGCTGCCGCCCGGAGGGTCTATCCGGAAGCGGTAGCCCGAGCCGAGGGGCGGCAATGGAAGATGGACCTCGGTCCATTCGCCGGGAGGCGCCGAAAAGCGTACGCTCTGCTCCTCCGTCGGATGGGTCCGGAAGTAGAACACCTGTCCCGCTCCGCCTTCTTCCGAGCGCAGTTTCAGGTCCAGCCATAGAGTCTGGTCTTCCGGCAGGTCCAGGGTCGGGCCGATGATATAGGGATCTCCGCCGCTGATGGTGACTTCCATCCCCTCTGGCGTGTGCTTCAAAGATGCCACGTGATTGGCCGCGACCCACTGCCGGACGGCATCAGGGGCGGTAAAGTCCACAACGGGAAGGTCCGGGCCTTCCGCACGGACCAGACTCGCGCTCATCAGTGTCATCGCCGTTATCAGCAGCATCCTGATGATCCCTGTCTTCTTCATCGGCCGCTCCTTCGGACAGAACGCGTGAAGATGCTTGCTCTCTTCGCCCGGCTTTTCTTTCTATTGTTCCGGCGATCGCGCCTGCGGGAAACGTGGGAGGATAAAAGAGTCCCTTTGTCTTATGCTTCTCTGGCCGGCGGGCCGCAAGCCTCAAGAGGCGCCGGCTCCGCCGTGCACATCCGCGAGGAGAGAGCATGAACAGCTTCTACGTGAATAACCGTCCACCGCTTGTCCCTGGAGCCTTCTGTTTCCTGCCGCTTGGCAGCGTAAAGCCCCGTGGCTGGCTGAAAAGGCAGCTTCGCATTCAGGCTGAAGGGCAGTCCGGCAAGCTCCCCGAGTTCTGGGAATCCCTGGGGCCGAATAGCGGGTGGCGCGGCGGCACAGGCGAGAGCTGGGAGCGCGGGCCGTACTATTTGGACGGCTTCGTTCCCCTTGCGCATCTGCTGGAGGATGAGGATCTGAAAGCAAAGGCGCAGGAATGGATCGAATGGACTCTGAAGAGCCAGGACGCCTATGGACTTTTCGGCCCGATGCGAGGGAATGTGGACTGGTGGCCTCTATCTGTGATGCTGAAGGTGCTGACGCAGTACCACGAGGTCACCGGGGACGAAAGGGTCATCCCGTTCATGGAGCGGTTTTTCCGCTACATGAAGAACCAGCTTCCGGTCAATCACATGCACACGTGGGCGGTGATGCGATGGACGGAGATGGCGCTGTGCATCATCTGGCTCTACAACCGCACAGGGGATCCGGAGCTTCTTGAGCTTGCGCAGATGGTCCGCGATCAGGGCTACGACTGGAGCTGGCATTTCCGGGAGTTCGCCCTGACCGCCAAGCAGACGAAGCGTTTCCGGATGATCAGCCACGTGGTGAATAACGCCATGGGGGTCAAGGGGGCAGCGGTGCAGCACGTCCTCACGGGATGGCCGGAGCACAGGGCCGGTTCCGACACCACGCTGGCGATGCTGGACGAGTTCCACGGTTGCGCCACCGGGATCTTCACGGGAGACGAGCATCTTGCCGGCAAGGAACCCACCCAGGGGACGGAGCTTTGCGCGGTGGTGGAGTATATGTTCTCGCTCGAGAACATGATCCAGATCCTGGGCAGCCCGGCTTACGGCGACCGGCTGGAGATGATCGCCTACAACGCCCTTCCGGGGACGTTCTCGGCGGATATGATGGCGCATCAGTATGACCAGCAGGCCAATCAGGTGCTGTGCACCATCGCGCCGCGTCACTGGACTAACAACGCCCCGGACTCCAACATATTCGGGCTGGAGCCTCAGTACGGCTGCTGCACGGCCAATTTCCATCAGGGGTGGCCGAAACTGGCCGCGAATCTCTGGATGGCCACGCCGGACGAAGGTCTGGCAATGGTTGCGTTCGCGCCGTGCCAGGTGAAGGCGAAAGTGCGCGGAGGGGTCGAGGTCACCATAGACGTCGAGACGGATTATCCGTTCGGGGAGATGGTGAAGTTTACCGTCCGCACACCGAAACCCGTCACATTCCCGCTGCGCTACCGCGTTCCCGGCTGGGCAGAAGGGGCGTGCGCAAGGCTGAACGGGGGCGAGTGCTCCTGCGAACTGACTCCCGGCACCTTCCAGACGGCGGAACGCGAGTGGAGCGACGGTGACACTCTGGAGGTCGCCTTGCCGATGAAGGTGCGCGCGGAGCGGCGGTTCAACGGATCCGTGACGCTGAAGCGTGGACCCCTCGTTTACAGCCTCAAGATCGGCGAGCGGTGGGAGCGGATCCGCGGGATTGACGCCTGCCCGGACTACGCCGTCTATCCCACCACGCCCTGGAACTACGGTCTCCTGATAGACCCCGAGAATCCGGAAGCTGAGGTGATCGTCAAGAGCGTTGGTGATGTGATCTACTCGCCGGATACCGCCCCTGTGGAGCTGCGCGTCAAAGGCCGCAGAATCCCGGAATGGCAACTCGTGGACGAACAGGCCGGTCCGCTGCCGGTCAGCCCGGTCAAGTCATCCGAGCCCATGGCGGAGTTGACTCTCATTCCATATGGATGCGCCAAGCTTCGCATCACCGAGTTTCCGCTGCTGGAAGGGTAAAATGCTGGTAACGGGACGAACGAAGGAGACGGCGCGATGGTGATGAAAGGCTTGACGGCTGCGGATGTGATGACGCGGGAGGTCATCACTGTGAGTGCGGATGCCACGCTCCGGGAGGTGGCCGAGATCCTGACACAGGCGGGCATCAGCGGCGCTCCGGTGGTGGACGCGGACGGACGCCTGGTTGGCATCATCAGCGAATCCGATCTGTTGAACGAGGAGAAGCGCAGGGAAGCCCTCCCGCGTACCGCGCTCTACGGCACTGTGCTCATATCCGAGGAGAAGCTGATGCGCGCCTACAAGGGCGGATTGTCACTCAAAGCCTGGGATGTTATGACCCGGGACGTCATTACGGCGGAGGAGGATACCTCCGCAGATGAAGTGTGCGATCTGATGATAACGAACCGGGTGAATCGCATCCCTGTGGTTCGCGACGGCAAGCCGGTGGGCATCATCACGCGTTCGGATCTTCTGCTGGGGATGTTGCGCTCCTCGGAGAACTGAAACATTCGGTCGCCCGGCAGCGGCCTGGTTGTTTCATTAACGAGGGCCCCGCGCACGGAGTGCGGGGCCCTCTGTCTCACAACACGTTTCCTGAGCGCCTGTCTCCTGTGCCGGGTTGGGAGGCTGGAAACTCCACTGCGGGGCAGACGGGCAGGAGAGAACTGGCCGCCGGTCTAACAGGCTTTCAGACACTACTTTCAGGGAGATTGGCAGCATGATCGGTTGCACCAGCCTTGCTT
>JBBFLP010000096.1:0-10624 GCA_037478975.1 Armatimonadota bacterium | reverse complement strand
CGGATGATCCGGAGGTGGATATCATCTACGTCTGCACCCCGCACACGCTGCACGCCGGGAACACACTGCTCTGCCTGGACCGTGGGAAAGCGGTTCTCTGCGAGAAACCGTTCACGGTGAATGCCGCCCAGGCCCGGGCGGCCGTGGCGAAGGCGCGGGAGAAGGGTCTCTTTCTGATGGAAGCCATGTGGACCCGCTTCCTGCCGGCTATGCGGAAATGCAGGGAGATCGTGCGGTCCGGGCGGATCGGCGAGGTGCGGATGCTGCAGGCCGACTTCGGTTTCCGCGCGGGATGGGATCCACAGGGGCGCCTGCTGAACCCGGAGCTCGCGGGCGGCGGACTGCTGGACGTGGGAGTCTACTGTGTCTCGCTCGCGTACTTCCTTCTGGGTGCGCCGTCCCGTCTGGAGTCGCTGGCGCACATCGGGGAGACCGGCGTGGATGAGCAGAACGCGTTGCTGCTGGGATATCCGGGCGGCGAGATTGCCATCCTGAGTTCTGCGGTCCGGACGAACACCCCCCACGTTGCCTTTGTGATGGGCACGGAAGGGATGATGCGCATCCCCGCTTTCTGGTGCGCGCGCGAGTTGACGGTCATTTCGGGAGGCCAGGAGGAGCGCATCGAGGCGGGGTACCCCGGTAACGGATTCGAGTTCCAGGCGATGGAGGCCATGCGATGCCTGCGGGAGGGCCTGACGGAGAGCGAGACCATCCCGCTCGACGAGAGCATCGCCATTATGGAGACGATGGACCGGGCGCGGGAGCAGTGGGGTCTGAAATACCCCGGTGAATAGTCAAGGTTCCGGGTAGAAAGGGTGACACAATTGGACTACGGATCCGTTCCTGGAGTGGATAAGCCGTTTTCGCGGCTGGTGCAGGGCACGGTGATGGTGGGGCCGCACGACCTGGACTACAGTTTCCGCCTGCTGGACGATGCCCTGGAACTGGGCATCAACACATTTGATACGGCCCACATCTACGGGGGAGGCGACAATGAGCGGACGGTGGGCGCCTGGGTGAACAGCCGGGGTGTGCGCGACAGAGTGGTCCTGATCGGCAAAGGAGCACACTTCAATGCAGACCGTCAGCGGGTGACGCCGTGGGACATCACCTCGGACCTGTACGACTCGCTTGCCCGTTTCAAGACGGAATACATAGACCTGTATCTGCTTCACCGCGATGATCCTTCGTTTCCGGTGGAGCCTATTGTGGACTGCCTGAACGAGCACATGCGCGAGGGGCGCATCCGCGCGTTTGGCGGGTCCAACTGGAGCGTCTCACGTTTGAAGGAAGCGAACGACTACGCGCGCAGCTCAGGGCAGACACCCTTTGTGGCCAGCAGCCCGCACTTCAGTCTGGCGGAGCAATATGAGGAGCCCTGGCCCGGATGTCTGACCATCACCGGCGCGGCGGCAGCCCCCGAACGCGAGTTCTACCGCCTGACACAGATGCCCGTGTTCAGCTGGTCCAGCGTGGCTAACGGATTCTTCTCGGGCCGGTTCAAGCCGGACAATCTGGACAGCTTCGAGGATGGCTCCGACCAGCTCTGCGTGCGCTGCTACTGCCGCCCGGACAACTTCCGGCGGCTGGAGCGGGCACAGAAACTGGCCATGGAGAAGGGCGTCACAGCCACGCAGATCGCCCTGGCGTGGCTGCTGCGCCAGCCACTCAATGTGTTCCCTCTGGTGGGGGCGCGCTCCCGCCAGGAACTGGAGGCCAACGTCGCCGCCTTGCAGATCCCTCTTACTTCCGGGGAGATGACCTGGCTGAACCTGGAAAGCGACTCCTTGCAGGGGTGATCTGAAGCCCTGCTCGGGGGGCGGGTCACATCCGGCCCGTAAGCCCGACTGCGGGGTCCACCCTTTGAAACCGGGGGCATTTTGCGGCTATCCTGTCGGCGATTGGCCAGACTATCACCGTGACACGGAGGAGATGATCCAATGCAGCCCGCAAACGCCCGTCCCGGGGAGTTCCGCATCGAGTCCGACAGCATGGGGACCATCGAGGTCCCGGCCGACCGCTACTGGGGAGCGCAGACGCAGCGATCGCTCAGGCATTTTGCCATCGGAGAGGACCGGATGCCCCGCGAGCTGATCCGGGCGTTCGGCATCCTGAAACAGGCCGCCGCAGAGGTCAACCGCGATCTGGGCAAGCTGGACGCCGACCGGGCCGGCTGGATCATTCAGGCGGCGCAGGAGGTGATTGACGGAGCGCTGGACGATCACTTCCCGCTCAGGGTCTGGCAGACCGGCAGTGGGACCCAGACCAACAAGAACGCCAACGAGGTCATCGCCAACAGGGCCATCGAGCTGGCGGGAGGTGAGATCGGCTCCAAGAAACCCGTCCACCCGAACGACCACGTCAACATGTCTCAGTCTTCCAACGATACCTTCCCGACCGCCATGCACGTCGCGGCGGCGGAGCGTGTCGTGAACGCGCTGATCCCGGCCGTGCGCACGGTGCGGGATGCCCTGGACGCCAAGTCGCGGGAGTTTGCGGACATCATCAAGATCGGGCGCACACACCTGATGGACGCCGTCCCACTGACGCTGGGGCAGGAGTTCTCCGGCTGGGTGGCCATGCTGGACGACGATCTGGAGCGCCTGGAGTCGGTGCTGCCCAAGCTCTACGAGCTCGCGGCGGGCGGCACTGCCGTGGGGACAGGCCTGAACACGCATCCGGAGTTTGCGGAGCGCATCGCTGCGAAGATCGCCGCCAGGACGGGGCTGCCCTTCGTGACGGCGCCGAACAAGTTCGCCGCTCTGGCGGCCCACGATGCTCTGGTGATGGCGAGCGGCGCGCTGCGCACCCTCGCCTGTTCTCTGATGAAGATCGCAAATGACATCCGCTGGCTGGCGTCAGGGCCGCGCTGCGGGCTGGCGGAGCTGATGCTCCCAGAGAACGAGCCCGGATCCTCCATCATGCCGGGAAAAGTCAACCCCACTCAGTGCGAGGCGATGACCATGGTGTGCGTGCAGGTGATGGGCAGCGACGCCGCCGTGGGCTTTGCGGGCAGCCAGGGCAACTTCGAGCTGAACGTCTTCAAGCCCGTCATCATATACAACGTGCTGCACTCCATCCGGCTGCTGTCGGATGCCTGCCGGTCATTCACGGAGCATATGGTGGTGGGCATCCAGGCGGACCGCAGGCGCATCTCGGAGTATGTGAACAACTCGCTGATGCTGGTGACGGCGCTCAGCCCGCGCATTGGGTACGACAATGCGGCTAGGGTGGCGCATAAAGCGCACCACGAAGGGACTTCGTTGAAGGATGCGTGCGTGGCGCTGGGCTTTCTGACGCTGGAGGAGTTCGACGAGGTGGTGCGCCCGGAGCAGATGCTCGGCCCGTAGCGACGACTTCCGCTGTGGCGCTCGTCTGGCTAGCAGTTCCTCACGCCCCTCTACGCTGGTCGAGTAGCGCGGCGTCAGCCGCGCGTATCGAGACCATGCATTGCCGGATGTGGTTTCGACTCGCCCGGCTACGCCGGGCGGCTCAACCAGCGTAGGGGACGTCCGAAAGAAAGCCCTTTTCCTGAGAACGGGAGAGGGTTTGGGTGAGGGCGAATTGTCTCTACGCAAGACTCCAGCCTCTCGACTCGCGAATTGCGTGCGCGATGGTCGAGTAGCGCGGTGCCAGCCGCGCGTATCGAGACCATGCATTCCCGGATGTGGTTTCGACTCGTCCGGCTACGCCGGACGGCTCAACCACCGTAGGCGGTAGCTTCCGCGAGCGGTTGCTATTCTCCAGCCATCGTCCCACAAAAGCCGGAGAACCTTTCGGGTTCTCTATACCATTCGCAGCCGCCTCCGCTCCCTCATCCCCTCCCATATTCTACCGGCCCGTCCGCCAGGCATTTTTCCACAAGCACGGAGATGCGGGCGGTGGCCAGGCACACGCAGGTGTCCGCCGCGCCGTAGTAGATCTTCAACTCATCCGGATCATCTCCGAACACCAGTGCGGCCGTCGGAAACACCACGTTGTCCACCTGGCCGGAACGCTCATAGGGCTCCTGCGGCCACATCAGGCAGTCGCGCATCTTGCCGATCACCCGCGACGGATCCTCCAGATCCAGCAGCATGCATCCCGCGTTGTACTGGAACCCGTTCATGCTCTGGCGGCAGCCGTGGTAGATGCAAAGCCACCCCTTGTCGGTCTTCACCGGCGGAGCGCCCGGCCCGATCTTCGCGGACTCCCAGTACCGGGTGTTGCGCTCCAGCACCAGCTTCGTACGCCCCCAGTGCACCAGGTCCGGAGAGTATGAGATATAGATGTCGCCGGAGTCGCCCACATTGGGGCGCTCCAGCCGGGCGTAGCTGCCGCCGATCTTCTCCGGGAAGATCACGCAGTTGCGGTGATCGGGCTGCGTGATGAAGCCGATCTCCTCGAAGTCCACGAAATCGCGAGTGCGGATCAGCATAATGCGGCCGCCCAGACGCGAGGCCACGTTGTAGGTGATGTAGAACCAGTCCTCCAGCGCGGTGACGCGCGTGTCGAAGATGCCTTCGTGCGGAACGTAGGGATACTCCTTTGGCGGGACCACCACGTTGCGCGGCTCCACGGTGAAGCGGACGCCGTCCTTCGACCGCCCCACCAGGAACTTCGGCGTCCAGTCGCTGGTCCACGTGTTGACCATCATCACGACCTCGTCGCCGGCCACCACTGCTCCGCTGTTGAACACGCAGTTCGCGCGTTCGGGAATGTTGTCCACCGTCAGGATGGGGTTGTGAGGGTATCGCGCTACGAAGTCTTTCACCGGTTCTCTCCTTGCATCGTATCGCGCTGCGATTCCAGTTTCTCCGCCTCTTCCAGCTCCTTCCTGGCCGCGGCGAGCGCTTCTGGCTCCACCGCCTTTTCGATGAAGTGGCGCAGCAGAGCCCGGTACTCCTCCAGCCTGCCCTGCTCCCGCAGCGCCTTTTTGCGGTCGCTGAAGCTCAGGCGTTCGAACTTCGATGGAAGCGGCGGAAACGGCAGGCGCGGATGCGTCTGATACCAGAAGGCCACACTGAAGAAGTCGTCGTTGCGGTCGTTCTGGCTGCCGTGTTCATGCTCGAAGCGGATGGAGCGTTCGAAGGCGATAGCGTCCTCCAGATGCCAGCGGTATGCCGTATTCTCGTTGCCGTCGCCCGTCATATACACCTCGAACAACGGCGATCCGAAACGGGCGAAGCTCTGACCGGGCTTCATTCCCCACGCTCCGCCGAAGTAGTCCTCCAT
Organism: Armatimonadota bacterium; assembly: GCA_037478975.1. GTDB lineage: Bacteria > Armatimonadota > UBA5829 > DSUL01 > DSUL01 > CALCJH01. Next base: position 5,410 of record JBBFLP010000096.1, on the reverse strand, counting down.
TCCGGTCCCGTGCAGCAGCCGGCCGTCAACGTGGATCACGTCGTCGCCCTCGCCCCACCATCCGCCGGAGTTGGAGCGGATGTAATAGAACTGCCCCACGTAGTGTCCTTTGCCGCGGGCTTCGAACACCAGATAGTTTTCCGGTCCCAGGGCGGGCTTCTCCTGACGATACTGCGCGTGGAAATACAGGATGTCCTTCCGCGGCTCACGGAACCGCTTGTAGTCCACGTAGTAATACACCGCCTGGAGGGTCTGATCCGACTGATTCTCCAGTGTGACGCGTGCGCTGCGGTTGAACGGCATCGGGAAGAAGCAGTTCAGGCCGCGGTCGTTCACCACGGAGACGGGGAGCGAGTCGAAGCTGTAGAGCTTTCCGTGTCCCTGTCCGAAGAACGCGCCCACCGGAGACTGCACGCTGGGTTCTTTCTCCCCGTCCCAGTACATCCGCAGGATGACGTTCGTCAGCACGTCTTTATCCATCGGAGCGAAGGTGAACCAGATGTGGGCGATCTCCCCGGGCCCCTCCAGCTCGGCGATCACGCGGGTCTCTCCCGGCTTGACGGGGTTCGCCTGTCCGCCGTCGGCGTTTCCGCCGTCGGTGGCGTAACTGGAGACCCGGTGGCTGGTGTAGTCACGGGGTTTCGCAAGATCGCTCAGCAGGGATGCTTCGCATACTGCGGCCGCTCCGGCCCAGAACAGGAGCACTCCGCTCAAGCAGTGTGTCAGGCGCATGCGCAGGTCCGCCTTTCTTGGTCTTCATAGATAACAGCTTTTGCTTCGCTGGCTCCGCTTTTGCCTCCTGCCGTTCTGGCAGGCAAGGGAACTCAAGCATTCGTTGCGACGTTGTTGCATAATAGAACTAGGGGGGTCTATCTGTCCCGGCTCTGCCGGCGGCAGGTTCCCATGAGAGGAAAGGAGGAAAGGTCATGAAAAGCATCCTCGCATTGACCATAGGTGCAATACTTGTTCTGACCGCAGCCGGGGGTTCCCGGGCCGGGCAGGAGGATTTCTTCTGGGTGAAGGACTGGAGTCCGCGCAAGATAGTCATTGTCTGCGCCTGCGGAGCGGTCCATACGGAGGCGTCCGCACGCCAGCTGAGCGCTGACTCTGCGGGCACCCGCACTGTGGCGGCAGCGCCCAACTACTGATCGCCGTCCTGATGCGGCATCGGGTTCCCGGCGAAAATTTCCATCAGGCGTGTTAACTCTGTGGGAACCCCTCACGTCCAAAAGCTGTAGATGCTTCTGACTCTCAAGAGCAGGCTGCCTGCCCTCCGGGCGGGCAGCCGGTCTGTCGAGAAAGGATATCGTCATGACGAAGATCGTTTTCGCTGTGCTCGCAGCTTTTGCTCTTCAGGTGGCCGGAGGAGCGGCTTTTGCCGCCCAGGATGTCCTGAAGGCGGATAATGCAATATCCAACCCGGTGGCTTCCTGTTGCGGCGCCGGCAAGGATAAGAAGGACAAGGACTCCAAGAAGGATTCCAAGTCTGTAGTGTCCGTCTCTAAGTTCCAGCCGGCCTGCGGCGGAAGCTGCGATACGAAGAAGAAGGATGAGAAGCAGGAGCCGAAGGCCGTGGTTGCCTGCGGCAAGGACAAGAAGGATAAGGACAAAGTCAAGGAGCCGAAGGCTGTGATGGCCTGTGGTGGCAGCTGCGACTCCAAGAAGAAGGATGAGAAGCAGGAGCCCAAGTCCGCTTTCCTTTCCTGACCTTTCGTTCAGACTCTGAGAAGACTTGGACAGGCCGCCGGATTCCTCCCGGCGGCCTTTTTGCTGTGTATTTCTTGACGCGCTGGGCAGGGCGCTTTACACTGGATTCTGTAGAACCCGCAGCCGGGCGTTCAGGGCAAGGGAAGCCGGTCTAGGGAGAGAGGGGAGACGACGGACGTGAAGCATCCATCTGCGCGTTATTTGACCCTTCTAGCTTTTGCGGCATTCTTTCTGACGGCGCCGGTCGGAGCGGAAGTCGTAGTGGACATTCCGCTGGATGCCCAGATAGACATCGGGCTCGGCCCCGCCATTGCAGGGTTCACCTCTTTTGCCTCCGAGAACGGCGCCGGGTTCGTGCGCAAATATGTCACGCCCGGTGGATGGTACTTCGGCCCGCTGGTGGACCTGGTGAAGGCCGGCTACGGGCCATGGGTTGACCTTTCCATCCCGGGAACGGAAATCCGCTTTGTCGCGCGCTACTTCCAGGGAGGGGGGAACACGAATCCCTACGGCGACGCCCCCATCTTCGTGGTCCTGAGGGATGTAAACGGCAAGAGCGGCGGGCTGGGTATCCTGTACGGGCCCCGTCCGGATCCCACCTTCCCGGAATGGATCGAGTGCGTGGACTCTGTGGCGGCCGACCACTGGCCTCTGGATCCGGACTTTGACCCATCCCGCGTGGTGGCCATCGAATTCTTCGGGACGGACTGGTCTGGGACCGGGGACGATTTCATTGACATCCGCAACCTCCGGATCGTGACCCCGCGTGTGTTCAACCCGGTCCCGCTGTGCGAAGCCCGGATGGCCGGTGACGGAGAGGCGGTGGAGACGTCGGGTGTCGTCACCGCGGTCTTCAGCGCGGCTGGACGTTTCTACATCCAGCAGCCTGGACAGTTCTGCGCGATTCAGGTGCGGGCGGAGAAGCTCCCGGCTGAAGGGGCGGCCGTGGCGCTTGCAGGCACGCTCGCCCGGGACGAGGAGACGGGAGAGCGCTACATTCAGGCCGAGGAATGGGGCCTCGTCCAACAGGCTGGCACGGTGCGGCCGCTGCATATGAAGGCGGCTGCGCTGGGAGGGTTGGAAACGCCGTGGCAAGCGGGCGTGGTGGATGCGGCCGGCCCCAACAACGTGGGCCTGCTGGTGGAACTGACGGGTCTCATCGTCCGGAAGGAACCCTTTGCTGAGGCGCTGTATCTGGACGACGGCTCCGGGGTGGGAGACGGCCAGGGTGTGCGTGTGGACTGCTCGTGGCTGGCCACGCGCGACCGGCCGTATCTGTGCGAGGGGGAGAGACTGACCATCCGCGGGATCTCCAGCCTGCACCGTCAGCAGGATGGGCGTCTGGTCCGTGCGCTTCGTCCCTCTGTAAAGCCTGTCCGCGAGAACTTCTTCTCCCCGGATAACGAGCCGGTCACCATCAAGGCTCTGGTGATCAACTTCGACCCGCGCTGCCCGGCCTACGGCAACCGCCCCACCCACGAGGTGTTTGGATGGTATGACCCGCCAACCCAGATCCAGTCCTATATCCGCGATCTGAGGGAGGCGAGCGGCGGCTGGTGCAACTATGTGGTGGTGGACTGGATCGAGGCGGATTATCATCCCTACTTCGAGGACGGTTTCGCATACGACCCGGACGAGTATGTCTATCGCTGGAACAACCGGGACACCATCCCCCTGCACCCGGGCACGATGGACTATGTCCGCCTGGTGACCGACAAGACTTATCCCCATAATCAGCCATACAGCATCGCCGAGCGGGTGGCATCCGGCGAGGTGGACGAGGTGTTCCTGTTCGGCGCTCCGGCCGGAATGTCGGCGTGGGAGGCCGCGATGGCCGGCCCCAGTCCCTTCTTTGTGAACGGGGGGACTTATTATGTGCCGTCCGCGGGCCGCAACTTCGTGCTGATGGGGTTCAACTATGAGCGGGATGTGGACTGCATGCTGGAGGACTTCCTGCACCGGACGGAATGCGTGCTCAGCCGGGTCTACTCGCCTCCGCAGTGGTGGTTCCCCACTTGGCCTATCACGAACGACTGGGACCGGTTCCGGATGTTCGATCTGATCCAGCCCGGCGAGGCGGCTGTCGGCATCTGCCACTACTCGCCGAACAGCCTGAGCGACTATGACTGGGGAAATCCCGCCTACGTCTGGAGTATGTGTGACGACTGGAAGCTCAACTGGCCCAACCTGGTGGGCGCGGCTTCTAAGAGGCTGGTGAATCACCGGGAGTGGGGCGGAGGGGATCAGCGCCTGCACCATCTCTGGTGGCTGGAGCACCTGCCCCGCGCGCCGGGCGTAAGCCCGGACGGCCGCCAGAACAACTGGTGGAAATACACCTGCACGTTCAACGACTACCCGGAAAGCCGCTGACGCTTCCGGCACGTTCTGCGCGCAGGTCGGCAATCTATCATCCTGACCCGAAGGCTCTCCCGATCCCGGGAGAGGGCTTTTATACCATCGCCCGCAATCAGGACAGCATAAAAATCTAAGATGCCTGCAGGGAGGAGGGCAAGAAAAAGCCCTCTCCCCTTGTGGTGTATAGATTGGTGGGAGAGGGTTGGGGTGGGCGGTAACCTGGTAATCGGTGTCCCTACGGTGGTTGAGCCGCCCGCCGGAGGCGGGCGAGTCGAAACCACATCCTGCAGTGTGTGGTCTCGATACGCGCGCCTGCAGCGCGCTACTCGACCACCGTAGAGAAGCGATGAAAAAGCCCCCTTCCGGTCTGAAGGGGGCCTCTTGCAACTCTCCTTACGCGCGCGTTGCACTCAGCGCGCGGCATACTGTCAGATGCGGCGCCGCCACCGGGCGCCGATGACTGTCAAATGGGCCGCTAGCGCCTCCTGAGCCGCAGCAGACCCAGTCCTCCCATCCCGGCCAGAGTTCCCAGCTGGAAGAAGACGGGCTCAGGGATGGAGTAGACGAACTCCTGCCGGTGAGCGTCCCAGCTGAACTCGCCCGAACGCGGTGCCTGCACCCAGATGGCGTTGCCAGTGTAACCGGCGGAGTTTGCAAAGGCTAGGGTCACATAGTTCTTTGCCGATGCGATCCAGGAGCCGCCAATCGCGTTGATGAGCGTGTAGTCGCCACCGTATTGAACGATGTCCCAGATAGCCAACTGCACGGGGACCTGAACACTCTGGGTCCACACGTTGACGTAGTTGTCTGTCAGCCACGCCACCGCAGCGGCCCGCTTGGCCGCTGTGTCAGTGCCCGAAGGGAGCTTGGCGTTGCTCTTGAGATAGTCTTTGTCGTGCAGTGCTGAGCTGAGCCCGGCTCCTTGGCTGGAGTCGTTCGGGTTTTCGTAGTACCAGAGGTCGGTAGGTTCCTGCGAGAGGTCCGGATAGCCATCTGGCGACCCTGTCGGCCTTAGATCAGGAGCCGAAGGGGCCGTCACTTTGCCCAGTGCTGCCAGGGTTTGGTAGGTCTCGCTGCTGGCAATGTGGTGGTTGTAATCCACACAGAACATCCGGTAGGCGACACCGTTTACTTTTCCTTGGTAGCCTCCGACGTAGACGCCGCCCAGGATGGCAGACACAGATGTATCCACCCCCACAAACTGGAACGGCTGCAAAGTAGCCCCGGATGTCCCCGGCGCGGCCGCCACCGCCAGCGCCAGAATCAAAACAACCAAACGGGAAATCCTTGCGGTTCCCATAGCCTTTATACCTCCCTTCCTATGTCTCCGAACTGACCGGTTGCGGGG
>JBBFLP010000095.1:2071-10668 GCA_037478975.1 Armatimonadota bacterium | reverse complement strand
GGACGGCCTCCCACGCGGAACGTGGCGACCGCGCCGGAGGCAGTTCGAAGGCCGGCTGCAGTGGCTGAACGGATGGCCAGACCCTGCGCCCCCAGCAGTTGCCGGGGCGAGAGAGTCACGCTGCCGAGCACGGTTTCCAGCCACACCGACCCGCGAGCAAACACGCTGGCGGGGATCTGTTCCAGCCGCGCTGTGAACACTCCCGACCGGGTCTGAGTCGTAAGAGCAGGAGACGACCACAGGACGCCGCCACCTGAAGCTTGAGCGTAGAACCGGAACCTGAGCTGATAGACACCGTCTGGAACGGGATTGCCATCGGCTACCGCCAGCAATCCCTGCACGAGAAGGGAGTTATCCGAAAGCTGGAGATCCGTCCGGAAGCGAACGGACGATGCCTGCGAAAGCCCATGCGCCCCTGCGGGAACCACCACACGGAACACACCATCCGAGCCTAGCCGCAAAAGACCAGTGGTGGCGTCACTTACGAACACCGCCTCATCGGAAGGACGCAGGGCAAGCGCTGTCGGCGAGGGCATTACGGCTCCGCCGGAATGGAAACGGACAAACGATCCGCCCGGGCTGTAAACGCCGACCCCCGTCTGTCCTCCGCTTAGACGAAGCAGGACATAGACAGTGCCGTCGCTGGCTAGGGCAACATCCACCGGCCGGGCGCTTGCCCCGAACGACCGGAAGACGCGATCAAATGTACCATCCGCGTTCCATACCAACACCTGGCCACTTCCGGCGCTGGCAATGAAGAGCTTGCCGTCCGCAGAGAGGGCGAGACCAGCAGGCTCCGCCAGGCCGCTTCCGTAAGAGAAGGTGCCGTAAAACGAGCGATCCGGATTCCAGCGGACCACTTCGCCGGACGAGCTGGCGTACACGTTTCCTGATGCGTCAACGGCCACTCCTGACAGATCGCCAAGGCCTGCGGCCGTCAACCGGGACCGGTATGCCCCGCCGCGATCCCAGCAGACCACCCCCCAGCGTCCCGATGACTCCCGCACTCCGGCATAAACGCTCCCGTCCGGGCCAACCGCTAGACCCGAGGGAGAAGACACCACTATCCCCGAAGCAAATAACCCCGCAAAATTGCCCTCGGCATCAAAAATCAGGATGCGGTCGCTTCCGCGGCTAGCGACGAGCATCTCCTGACTGCCTACAGGAGCCAAGAGCGAGGCCAACAGAAGTAGTGATGTTGTCAACAACCGCACGACGGCCATTACCGGCCCTCTGCACCCGGTACAGGCGCTTCCGTCAGTCCGCGCAGGCGACGCTCCAGTTCACGGATGCGGGAATCATTTTGCTCGACCCTCCGCAGCAATCCCTGGATCGCCGCCAGAATCACGCCATCCGCATCCACCGTGCTGATATACCTGTCATCTTCTCCAAGTCCGAACGCCGACCGAAAATCCTGAGCAGTCGGACCGATGTGACGGATGCCCGCATCTTGAGTCTTATAGCTCCAGTAACCCACAGGCAGATCCCGGAGTCTCTGCAGAATGTCCTCGGGATCTGCTCTCTGAAAGTCCGCCTTGGCGGCTCGGTCGCTCAGTGTGGACCAGGAACCGCTGCCCGGAGCCAGCGTGACACCGGAGACCGGCAGACCGTTCTCATCAAAGCCGGTCACAAATGAGGCTCCGCCGCTTGCACGGGCCCAGAAACTGGAATCCGTGCCGAGGCGAAGCGCGGTGACATTTCCGATGGAACAGATGATGGGAGCGCCTTCCGTCGCCAGCGAAGATGCGTAGCGCGAATGAAAGGCGTAGGGCACAGCGGAAAACCGCTGGCGTGGAGACATGACGACAGACCCGGCGCGCACTTCGAGCCATACTCCCGGTGACTCGAACAGCGTTTCCGGAACGCCAGGGATAAGCGTGGTGAACACCCCGGCTACAGTTGTCACGGTCTGGGGTGCCGAGACCCATAGCGGCAGTCCACCCACCTCGGAAGCATACAGAGCAAAAGTCACACTGTACTGGCCGTCCGGCAGCGGCGCACCGGTGGAATCTGCAAGAAGACCCTGATAGTTGATGCTGTTCCGGGACGAGGCAGCTTCGGTCTGGAAAGCGAGCCCCCGTGCCCCGTTCAGTCCACTCTGTCCCTGGGAGACAAGCAGATGCCACCCGCCAGAGTCGTCCCAGCAGAGAACCCCCTTCTGAGCATCCGTTACGAATAGCGTTTCGTCTCCCGGACGGAGTGCCAGACCCGTCGGAGAAGCCAGACTCACTCCTCCAGACCTTGCGCAACGGACGGACCCGTCCGGGTACAAATCCAGCACACCTCCGCCACCGCTGCCGTGGAGCACGTAGACCCTCCCATCGGAGCCGCACTCAACATCAACGGGTGAAGCCACAGAGGCAAACACCCTGTCGAAAGAGCCGCCCGCTTTCCATCTCAAGATCTCTCCGGAGTCCGAGGACGCGATGAGCAACCTTCCCTCGCCATCCACGGCCAAGCCGAGCGGCCGGGTGAGCCCGTTGCCGGAGGCAAAGACACCCTGATAGTTCCCCGAGGCATCCCATCGCAGAACCCGGTGGGATGTTGTGTCGCTGACATACAGGTTCCCGGCTGCATCAAGCGTGACTCCGCCCACGATCGAGAGCCCCGGAACGGAGTACTCTGCCAGCAGTTCGCCTGTGGCGGAGCGTTTCAGCACCTTGCCTTGCCCCTGAGCATCGCGTACTCCGATGAACACCGAACCGTCCGGACCCACGCAAATGCAGGAGGAATCCTCAAGTCCCTGACTGGAAGCGAAGACGCCCTGGTAGATGCCGTACATATCGAAGCGCAGGGTTTGGCCGGTGCCGGAGCTGTTCACAAGCAGGTTCTGAGCGGCTGAAGATGCGCAAATGGCAAGGCACACCAGGCCTATTGCAAGCGAAATCAAGACCTGTCGCATATCCGTCTCCGCGGTTGCGTTCGAGAAAAACTGGTTGTCGCAGCGCTTCGCGCGCTGGAAACCCACCAATTTCAGGATACCGCACTCCCTCTGGAGCGGAGAATCGGATTGGGCATGCTTTACCGCAAAAACACGCCCGAGGCATTCCTGCCGGGGTGGTGAAGAAAGGGCCCGCCCTGCAGGGCGGGCCCGCCGCATTCATTCGTGAAGGAAATCAGGTTCCTTTAGATTCCCGAAATGTCAGCATTGGATCTAGGAATGATCAGCCGTTCCAGAATCTCGCCGTTCTTCCGAAGGCTGCTCAACCCGGTGACTTTCAGATAGTCGCCCTGCGACCAGAGGACGGCCAGATGACCCGTTTCGACCCGCACCGGCGTGCCGGACCCATCATCCAGCAGTGTGTAGCCTGCCGAAGGATCGTTGACTACCGTTCCCCAGACCACAACAAGGAGTCCCACCGTATTTACGCCGTAGCCTCCCGTGACTCCGGCCTGGCCGAGCGGCGGAACCCCCAGGTTCCCACCACCGAGGGCCTTGTTGGTCATTCTCAGTGGCTCGAGCGGCGCGCCGGGAGACACCAGCGTCAACGTGGCGGAGGCGATCTGGCGCTCCTGATCAGGAGTGGTGGACATCACACCTGTCACGCTGACACGCGCTCCTTCGACAAGCCAGCCGGCGGGCGAGCCAAGAACCACACGGATCCCGCTCGCCCGGTCCTCCTGTTCCAGATAGGCCAGCGTATTGCTTCCAAAAGCCGCGGCCGAGGTTGTGGCCACAAGCCCGTTTGCCTGCACGTGAGTTCCGTCTGCCAGCAGCTTGGCCTGCTCCAGATTCTGTACCACCACGGGTTGAGGAGGCGCAACGCCTCCTGGCTCCACCCAGAAGCCAATCCAGTGCTGGTAGCTGGCGCTGGATGCGTACCCCGCGAACCCCTGCCCGAGCGTGCCGTTCAGACGGTAGGAGGCCGAGGACATCTCGCCGCCACCGCCGCTCAACACCGCCCACTCAATGGCGAACTGACCTCCCATGGACGGCGCTGCCACTACCAGAACGGCTGACAGACAGATGGCCGCGGACCGGACTGCTTTCCAGACAGTCATAGCAGATCCTCCTTTCCCGCTCTCAGAGTGCCTTCAACGCCTTCATGGCGAGCGGCACCGAGCTCACGTAGATACGCGGCGTAAGCGTCTCGCCGTTAACCGTCACCTGGAGCCAGACATCTTTGGCATCGAACACCGCCGGTGGCACGCCGGGGATCGTGGTTGTGAAAAGTCCGCCTTTTGTGTTGACAGTGACAGGCGCCGAGGTCCAGAGGGCATCCCCGCCGGTCTCCGTGGCGAAGAAGGCGAAGATCAGAGTATGCTGGCCATCCGGTACCGGGCTGCCAGAGTTGTCCGCCAGCCTGCCCTGATAGTTCAGGGAATTTGCCGAGCCGATCTCGTCGGGGACCCAGACGATGCCGTACGGGCTGCTGAGCAATCCCGGGATCAGACCGGTCCAGAGGGTCTTCACCGGCCCCTGATCCGTCAACTCGTACCGATAGATGCCGTTATATCCGACGATCAGGAAATTGTTGGCGTCTATCTGCCACAGGCTGTTCACCCACTGAGGAGAACTTTCCGTTGTCACATAGGGGCCGGTCCAGTTGCCTTCGATATCCCATCCGAGGTAGTAACCGGATGTGGACCCATCCGCCCGGAGAGCGCGGATGGCCTGGGCGCCACCCTCCAGTGTGACGATCGCCACGTCAACAAGCCGGGGGTTGTCCAGCACTTTCCGGTCAAAGCTACCGTCGGCATTCCAGCGAAGGATCTTACCGTTCGCACCACCGCAGGCCACATACAGCCTGCCCTGAGCGTCGAAGGCCATACCTCCGGGGGAGGGCGTAGATTCCGAACCCGAGTTCAGCACCGTCTGCACACCATCCGGCGTGAGCTTGTTCACCCACCAGGCGCTGGAGTCGCTGATGTAAAGGTTACCTGCCTGGTCGAAGATTAGTCCGCCTATAAAGCCGTAGTCGCCGGTGCCCACGTGGGCCTCATATTCACCCTTCGCGCTCAGTCTCACAATGTAGCTTGTGATCTGAGTGACGTAGCAGGCCACATAGATCTTGCCGTCGGATCTGCGGGCAATGGCTGTCGGCTTTGTGATGTTCTGCTCCGGGCCCGCAAAGACCCCCTTGTAAGTCCCGTCGTCCCCGAAGCGGAGCACCCTGTCCGTTCCGTAGCTCAGGACAAGATAGTCTGCTACTGCCGGGGACCCCGCGAAGATGACTGCGGCCATCAGGAATGCCGCCACGATTAGCAGAAACTGCGTTTGTTTCCGATCTCGCATATTCTGATCTCTCCTTCCCGTAACCTTTGACAGGCCGTTCGGCCAGACCCCATGTCGATAGTCCGTTCAGTTTCCGGGTGCCCTGATGGACATAGGCACCGAACCGATGTAGCGCCGCGGCGTGATCGTCTCCCCGTTGACCTGCGTCTCCATCCACACATTACGCGCCGAGAAGACATCAGCTGGAACCTTGGAAAACCTAGCAGTGAAGAGCCCCTGCTTCACCTGGACGCTGACCGGCGCCGACTGCCAGAGCGGCGCGCCTCCCGTATCTTCCTGGTAAAAACGCACCACAAGCGTATAGCTCCCATCCGGGACGGCTTGTCCCTGCGGATTGGTCAGTTTGCCCTGATACGTGATGGTGTTGCCGGCGGCCGGCTGAAGCGGGCGGAAAGCGATATCCATCGGCCGCGACAGGCCGGACTGACCGCTGGCTACCACTAGTTGCTGGCCGACGGTCTGGTCCCAACGATAGACTCCTTCCTCACCCGTCACGTAGACCTGATTTGTGCCGGGATGCAGGGCGATCCCTACGGGCGCGTTGATGGCGGGGAAGGCATAGTAGGCTTTGTAGGATCCGTCGGGTCCGTAACGGATGACTGCGTTGTTGGGCTTGCCGATGGTGACCAGGACATAAACATCCCCCGCCGGGTCCACCGCGACGTCGCTGGGATAGACGTAAAGATTATCCATGACGATCTGCGACTCGAAGGCGCCAGTAGGCCCGAACTTAAGGACGCGTCCCTTGACCGGAGGATCCTGCCCGTACATATCACACGCTACATAGAGGCGACCCTGAGTATCGAAGCAGATGCCCGCCGGACCGTCCATCCCGCCGCTTGACGCGAATGTCCCATCGTAGGCGCCAGTGGCAAGCCAGCGGACTACCTCGTCTCCGGCATAGCTGCTGACATAGAGGTTATTCGCGGCATCCAGTGCCACGCCGAAGGGCCGTGTCAGCGAGAATTCGTAATACTCACGCTCGAAGGTGCCATCGCTGGAGTAGCGCCGGACCGACGCCCGCCCAGAGCTTTCGGCGCTGACGTACACCTTGCCATCAGGGGCGACAGCGATACCGAGCGGGCCAATAAGGCCGGGATCTGCGGTGAACACCCCCAGATACCGACCGTCCGGATCGAAACGGAGTACTCTGTTGTTGGCACTTACCACCAGCAGCTCGTACGGACCATCGGCCAACACGGGAGTCCCGGGCTGGAGCATAGTCACCACCAGCGCAAGCAAGACAGCCATTCGCTGGAGCAAGCGCATTTCGTATCCTCCTTTCGCACTCTCGCGGTCTGCTGACGGCCATTGCCCGGCCCGTGCACACTGTAACGCCGTTGCAACCGCCGAACCGGGAGGCCCAACCAAATAGGTGGCGGCTCTCCGGTTCCTACCATCAAAGATACCGCACGGCAAAGCCGGCGTGAATACGATTATCCATGCTTTGTCTTCGAAACCGGCTCTTGAATCGGCGCGCCCTCTCTTATCTACTGTCGCAACCGGGATTAGCCTCGAATTTCGAAGGTTTGCGCTCCAACCCCGCCGGAGATCGAGGCACAGAATGGTAAGATATCGCCAGAGAGTTACAGAGCCTGCTCCCAAGCCTGTGCGTCCGATCTGACCACCAGGAGACGTGTCTGATGTCTCGAAGCTTCAGCCGCCCTACATTTCAACCGCCGTGGTCCCGATTTCTCGTTGTCAGACTCCTCAGCACTGCGCTGACCAACCTTCTGCTAACTGCGCTGCCAACGACTGTCCTGGCCCAGACTTTCCCGGACACTCCGGACGCCTGGACGGAGTTCGAGACTCCTGCGCAGGCCGCCGCGGCGGGCTGGTCGGCGCTTCCAGCGGGAAACCCCTCCCTGTCTGTTCCCAAGGTGGATGCGTGGGCCGGCAACGCGGTGCAGGCCAACGGTTGGCAAGGGGTGAACGGCGGAGGGTTGAAGTTCGAGCGCTCCTTCGGTTTACCCCCCGCCGGATCAGGCAGCACGCTACGGTTCTTCCTGCGCGCTGAGGCTAACGGAGAAGGTTCCTCCGGCGTCTCTGCCGTCACACTGCGGGCGCGCTTCCCGAACGGAAGCGTCTACCGGAATCTGGTGATGTTTACAGCAGGCCCCGGCGCATTGACTCTTTATGTCGTGGACATGGACATCGCTGCTGCCACCACGACCAGCGATCCGTGGACGACCTGGCGGAAAGATGCTGGCAGCGGCACTCTGACCAACTCCTCCTGGGGCCAGCTTCAAAGTCTGGAATGGACGGCGGAGCGATGCAGGCTGCCTGCGGACTTCATCCAGGTGGATCGGCTGTCTTTTGAGATCCAGTCCGGAACGGCCCGGCTGAGTGTACGTGCACTGAATATTCCCTCCCGGAAGTATCTGATTGCCCGGCTGCAGCCTCAGGGACTGGGGACTGGAATGATCTCTTGCACACTGGAGGTGCTGGATCAGAGCAATGCTGTAGTCTTACGCCGGGAGGCTCCCATGCAGGCAAACCAGCCGCGGGACGTTCGCATAGAATATGCAGGGCTCCCGAAGGGAACTTACGTCTGCAGGGCCTCTGCCTATCGCGCGGGAGGTTTGCTGGCTCAGGGACAGGCAGCCTTCAATAATCTGGAAGACCCGCCTTGGATGACTGTCCGGACAGGAGTGGACCCGGACCGGGTCGTAAAGCCCTGGACGCCGGTGACCACCGGAGAGAGGCAGATCGGTGTCTGGGGCCGGACTATGACCTGGGATTCAAGCATCTTTCCAGACAGCATCACCAGTTCGGGCGAACAGCTGCTGGCCTCGCCGACGACACTGGCCGCGGGGATCGGAGCGGAGACGCATACCTTCCGCCTGAAGAACTTCCGCATCCTCTCCCATACCCCGGCCCGTGCCGTGGCGGAAGCCGTTGGTGACATCTGCGATGTGGAGGCCATAGCGCGCATCACGGCGGACTTTGACGGCTTCCTTTGGTTTGAGATCAGGATAAGCAACCCTAAACGGAACGTGACGTTCAGTTGGCTGCGCGCCCAAGTCCCTTTGCGCGCCTCGCAAATGCGCCTTTACCAGACCTTCAGGCCGGGAGCGGATGGCGCGGGGGCCATCGGCTCGTCACCCATACAGTTAGGCTGGCTGGTAAACGAATGGGTGGCAAATTTCTACCACTGGTTCGGAAATGAGGACCGGGGCATCGGCTTCACCTTCTCCACCCTAGAAAAATGGAAGCCAGCCACGCTTTCCAACTTCTGCACGTTCGTACCGGGTTCTCCTGCTTCGGTCTATCAGATAAACCTGATCGAGTCCACGACCCCGGCGGACGGCCTGCGCTTCGAGTTCGGAATTCAGGCCACGCCCATCAAGCCTCTGCCTCC
>JBBFLP010000095.1:0-1971 GCA_037478975.1 Armatimonadota bacterium | reverse complement strand
ACGGCCTGCGCTTCGAGTTCGGAATTCAGGCCACGCCCATCAAGCCTCTGCCTCCCGATTATCACTCGATGGTTGCCGACCGGGCGTTCGCATGGCCCTCATCTCTGGCCTGGCTGGCAATGCCCGGCAACATAGATATGATGGTCATCTGGAACACGGACATCATGCAGGGACTGAACGATCCGGAGCACCTCAACGCCACGGTGCTGACCCAGCGGGTGCAGATGTACCACGACCGCGGAGTGGCCGCCGTGGGACCGGCCTCCTGCCCCCAGAAGATCTCTCCGCCGATGACACCTTTCAACGACTTCTTCCACGAGTGGCAGAGGCTGCCCGAGGACGTCCTGACCTGGGACGGCATTCCCCAGTATGCAGACTGCTCGGGGGCGACGAGCTACATTGACTTCCTGACCCATACCTGGCGGAATGTGATGCAGACCCACTCGCTGGACGGGTTCTACTTCGATGGCTGGCTGGGAGGACAGTTCCACTGCCGTAATCCCCACCACGGTTGCGGATGGGTGGATGACAACGGTCTCACTCAGCCCACGGTGCCCGTCCTGGCAAGCCGGGAGGCGATGAAGCGGTTCGCCGTCATGATGGAGGACACCGTTATCAGCCCCTACACTCCACCGCTCGATGCACCAGAGCGCCCAGGATTTCCGCGCTACCACTACTGGGTGCATACCTGGGAGTTCGTCCCGCCCATTATCGGCTTCGCCACGGAATGGTTGACGGGCGAGCAGCCCTATAGCTGCCTGTACGGCAATACTTCCGCCAGCTACGCTCAGTGCTGGGGGCTAGATTTGTTCCGGGCGCGCTGTCTGTCCACGGCATTCGGTATCCCCAACTACCTTTTCAATGGATTGCTCACGGAGGCGGGCGATCCTCCGCCTGACGACAAACAGACCTGGATGTCATTCGCCTGGGCGCTCCCTCATGGCGTCCCTCAGGCTTGGCTGGTGAACATGAACCAGAACGTTGTGAAGCAGATCTACAGCGTGTTGCGAGGCTTCGGAGTCCGGCGGGCTTACTTCATACCGTGCTGGAGGGAAAACCCATTCTTCGAATGGGTCTCAACACCGGCCCGGGAGGACGTGTTCGCCACCTGGGAGCGAAATGGCCGTGTGCTGCTGGTGGTTTCCAACCTCAGGAGCTTCAACGGAGGAGCACCGTCAACGGTGCGCCTGCGGTGGAAGGGGTTCCCCAATCCCTCCGTCCGGAATATGCTCACCAACACGAATATGTCGCTCACCGACAATGTTCTGGAACTGACCATTCCGCCGGAGCGCTTCGCGCTGATCCGTTTCCAACCGTAGCGGAAAGCTTTGGAAAAGCGGCATTTGTCCCGATAAGGCGAGGAAGCGGTTGACCGGGTCTCTGGCCCCCTCCTAGACTTGAATTGCAGACAGTCTGCGCAGCAGCAATCCTGTTTCGCTGCGCGGTGCATCACTGGCTGAGCGGAACATCTGGAGCACTCAGTGCAAGGGTTTTGTGGTGTTCTGACTCAGTGGACGGCATCTGAGACGAAGAAGAAAAGGAGAAGGGAAATGAACACAATCAGAGTGCTGCTTCTGGCCATCTGCGGAGCCGTGGCCATACTGGGGGGCGCCCCGGCTGACGCCGCCTATGATTTTCTGGTGGCCGACTACGGCAGCAACAAGGTTCTGCGCTACGATCCCGCCGGCAACTTCATAGGTGTTTTCGCCAGCGTGTACCGGCCCACCACCGTATATGCCGATGCGCTGGGGAACGTCTACGTGGGCTCCTATTACACCAACGGCACGAGCCAGTTCCTCCGGTTCGACATCAACGGGAACCTCACAAAGACCTACGCCACAGACACCGGCTGGATCGGCGGTGCCATCGTGGACGCTGACGGCGTCGTCTATGCGTCGGACAACCAGCAGAACAAAGTCTATTATTTCAAGCCGGACGACACATCCGGCGTTCTGCCGCTCGGTTCCCTGT
>JBBFLP010000094.1:0-10710 GCA_037478975.1 Armatimonadota bacterium | reverse complement strand
ATTACTCTTTCGGCAACGTCCGGGAGCGCCGCTTCGCGGAGATCTGGGAAGACCGCTCCGACCCCGTGATGGAGATCCTGAAGGACCGGTCATCGCGGCTGAAAGGCCGCTGCGGAGGCTGCCGGTTTCTAAAGATGTGCAACGGTAACCTGAGAGTGCGTGCCGAGCGCTACTGGGGAGACTGGCTGGCTCCGGACCCCGCATGCTACCTGACCGACGAAGAGATCGGTGTGGCCGGAACGATATGGCAGCACTATGAACCTCCGGCCGAAAAGCAACTTTTGTCTAAGCAAGGCCACTAACGTCTTACAGAGATGCACCACGTGTCCCGGCCGGGCATCCTCCCGGCGAACGAACTGCCGCTCCGGCAGGCCGGCATTTGAACGACAGGGAAGCGGCCGGCCGTCAATCAGGGTAGAATGCGCCGGGATGGTGCGCTCTGCCCTCCATCACCGGCCCGTTCACCTGGAACCGATTGAGGAGGGAACTGACATTGGCGCCCGACAACATGCCGGATTCTCCGTTTCCGGCTGCCACTTCCACGAGGGGACCGACAAAGACCACCATGAGAAGCGACAGGATCAAGAGGGGACTGGACCGCGCCCCGCATCGCAGCCTTCTGAAAGCCACTGGCGTCACTGACGCCGACTTCGACAAGCCGTTCATCGCCATCGCCAACTCCCACGTGGACATCGTCCCGGGACACGTGCATCTGCAGGAGTTCGGGAACGCTGTGAAGGAGGCGGTGCGCGAGGCGGGCGGAGTGCCGTTCATCTTCAACACCATCGGCGTGGATGACGGGATCGCGATGGGGCATATCGGCATGCGCTATTCGCTGGCTTCGCGAGAGCTGATCGCCGACTGCGTGGAGACGATGATCAACGCGCACTGGTTCGACGGGATGATCTGCATCCCGAACTGCGACAAGATCGTTCCCGGTATGCTGATGGCCGCGATGCGTCTCAACGTCCCCACCATCTTCATCAGCGGCGGGCCGATGAAAGCGGGAAAGACCCCGTCCGGCAAGACGGTGGATCTGATCTCGGTCTTCGAAGGTGTGGGCGCGCGCATTGCAGGCAAGATCACCGACGAGGAACTGAAGGAACTGGAAGATCACGGCTGTCCCACGTGCGGTTCTTGCAGCGGCATGTTCACGGCCAACTCCATGAACTGCCTGTGCGAGGCGCTGGGAATGGCGTTGCCCGGAAATGGGACAGTGCTGGCGGTGGACCCGAAACGGATGGAGCTGGCCCGTGCCGCGGCAAAGCAGATCCTGACGCTGGTGGAAAAGGATATCAAGCCGCGCGACATCGTCACCCCGGAGTCCATTGACAACGCACTGGCGCTGGACATGGCGATGGGCGGGTCCACGAACACTATCCTGCACACCCTGGCGCTGGCGCGCGAGGCGGAGGTGGACTATCCGCTGGAGCGCATCAACCGGCTTTCGGATATGGTCCCCAACATCTGCAAGGTCAGCCCCTCGCGCCCCGATGTGCATATCGAGGATGTGGACCGCGCAGGCGGCATCTCTGCGATCCTCAAGGAGCTGTCCCGCAAGCCGGGCGTCCTGAATCTGGACTGCCTGACGGTGACCGGCAAGACGCTGGGAGAGAATATCGCGGACGCGGAAGTGCGGGACCGGGACGTCATCCGGCCGGTGGAAGAGCCGTTCAGCCCGACCGGCGGACTGGACATCCTGTTCGGCAACCTTGCTCCGGACGGGGCGGTCATCAAGAGCGCTGGAGTGGATCCGGAGTGCCGCGTCTTCGAGGGTGAGGCCATCGTCTTCGAGTCGCAGGATGAGTGCCTGGAGGGCATCAACAACGGAGCCGTGAAACCCGGTCATGTGGTGGTCATCCGGTACGAGGGCCCGCGAGGTGGCCCCGGGATGCCGGAGATGCTGGCGCCGACCTCCGCCATCCAGGGGATGGGGCTGGGCAAGGAGGTGGCGCTGATCACCGACGGGCGCTTCTCCGGCGGGACGCGCGGCATCTGTCTGGGGCACATCTCGCCTGAGGCGGCGGAGGGCGGTCCCATCGCCCTCGTCCAAAACGGCGACCGCATCCGGGTGGACATTCCCAACCGCCGTCTGGACCTGTTGATCTCTGATGCGGAGATGGAGGAGCGGCGCAGGAACTGGAAGCAGCCGGATTACAAGATAACGACGGGCTGGCTGGGGCGCTACACCCGGATGGTCACATCGGCCAGCACGGGCGCCATCCTGACCCTGCCAAAGTAGCGGTAAGCCCGATGGAAAAGATGCCTGAAAGCCAGACCGCCGAAGCGCCAGAGATCGTCCGGGTGCCCGAGATCCGGCTGATCGCGTTCACGGAGTTCTCCCACCCAGAGGATGTGCCGTGGGAGACGGATACGCCGGTGGCATCAGAAAAGCTGATCGAGTATGCCGGACGGATGTGCTATCAGTCCTGGTCCAATCCAGCCGGCCGGACCAACCGCGAATACATCGCCAACATGCTGGACCACGGGCACCTGTCGGTCATCGAGCACGCCAGCGCCTCTTTCAGCATCCGGGGAGTATCCCGATCCTGCACCCACGAGCTGGTGCGCCACCGGCACTTCTCATTCTCTCAGGTCTCCCAGAGGTATGTCTCTGAAGAGGACTCCCGGATGGTGGAGCCGGACTGCATCGCGCAGGATCCGGAGTGCCACCGCATCTTTATGGAGGCCGTGACGAAGGCCCGGGAGGCGTATCGCGAGCTCTACGAACGGTTGGCCGGGAAGTTCGAAGATGTGGAAAGCCGGACGCTGCGCCGGAAGCTGGCCCGTCAGGCCGCGCGCAGCGTGCTGCCGAACGCGGTGGAGACAGCGCTGGTAATGACCGGGAACTTCCGGGCCTGGCGGCATTTCATCCGCATGAGGGCAAACGAGCACGCGGACGTGGAGATCCGCGCGGTAGCGGTGGAGATCTGCCGCCAGCTGCAGCAGTTGAGTCCGGCGGTCTTCGGCGATTTCACCATCTCCGCGCTGGAGGACGGCACCGAGGTGGCCTCCACGCACTACATCTACGAATGACGGCCGACCCACGCATCATCCAGATGGCGGCCGGGCCGCTGGAGACCAACTGCTACACTGTGATCTGTCCGGAGACGGGTGAGGCGGTGATGGTGGACCCGGGGGCAGAGGCCGCGGAGATCCTCAGCCGCCTTCCCGAAGGAACCACGGTGCGGATGATCCTGCTGACTCACGGACACTTCGATCACGTGGGAGGGGTGCGGGAGGTGGCCGCGGCGACCGGGGCTCCCGTAGGCATCCATCCCGCGGACGCGCCGCTGATGTCGCAGGCTCCGGCGATGGCCCGGCTGTTCGGACTGGAGGTGGCCGCTCCGCCGGCTCCAGACTTCCTGCTGGAGGACGGGCAGAAGCTGCAAGTGGGACGCCTCACGTTGGAGGTGCTGCACACTCCCGGCCACTCTGCCGGCGGGGTGACGTTCGCGCTGCCAGGGACCGCCATTGTGGGTGATTGCCTCTTTGCCGGGTCTATAGGAAGGACCGACCTCCCCGGCTCCGACTACAGGACGCTGATGCGCTCCATCGTGGACCGGATCCTGTCGCTGCCGGATGAGACCCGCGTGCTGCCCGGACATGGCCCTTCCACCACCGTGGGCCGCGAGCGGCAGACCAACCCGTTCATAGCGGATTATCTGGCAGATCCTCTCTGACCGGTAGCGCCGCAACCGTCGAGTTCCCGGCAAGCGCCGCCTCCAAAACGGCTCGCCCGCACATGCAGCGGGGTGTCGCCCGTCTCTCGCCGCTTCCGTGAGGTCGCAACACCGTATTCCGCCCCTTGAAGGAATCGCCGCGCCCGGCACTCAAACACACTGAACGCCTTTCACGGAGATTCCAAAGGAAATGCCGAGACAGATCAAGCAGAAGAGCGGACTGGCATACGCCGTTGCAGCTGTCATCGCGGTGGCCGTTCTTGCCGCCGCATTTGCCGCTCAGGGAGCAGCCCCGGACATCCGGTTGGAGACCCGCGTGTTGGGTCAGGACCAGTGGTTGAAAGGCAGCCAGGCGGCACTGCGCATTATCACACTGGATCATTACACAGAAAGCCCTCTGGCCGGAACCCCTGTCGAGGCTGTGCTCAAGCCTCGGGACGGCGGGAACGCCAAGGTGCTCTATCGCGGCCGCACCGGCGGCCAGGGCACGGTGGATGCCACCTTCCCCGTCCCGGACGTGCCCGAGGGCCAGTACAGCCTGGTGGTGACCGCAAAGGCACTCGGGGAAACGGATGAAATCACCGCGCCAGTGCGCATCAGGCGCCAGCTCCGGGTGCTGCTCACCACGGACAAGCCGCTTTATCAGCCCGGGCAGACGATGCATATCCGGGCGCTGGCGCTGCAGATCCCGTCGCTGAAACCGGCGTCCTCGGAGCGCTGCATCTTCGAGGTGATGGACGCGAAGGGCAACAAGGTCTACAAGAAATCCGTGGAGCTCTCGGAATTCGGCGTGGCGGGATCCACTTTCCAGCTTGCCACGGAGGTGAACAGAGGAGCTTGGACGGTGCGGGCCATCGTGGGAGATGAGGAGACGGAAAAGCAGGTCACCGTGGACCGCTACGTTCTACCAAAGTTCAAGGTCCGCCTTGAAACCGATAAGAAGTTTTACCTGCCCGGAGAGCAGGTGAGTGGAACGGTCCACGCCGACTACTTCTTCGGGAAGCCTGTGGACGGGGCGAAAGTGGTTGTGAAGCTGGCGACGTTCGACGTCGGCTTCAATGACTTCGCCGAGATCATAGGGACCACCGACGAAGCCGGTGTGTTCAAGTTTGAACAGGGATTGCCCCAGAACTTTATCGGACAGCCGCTAGAGCAAGGCGATGCCTTTTTCAAGGCCGAGGTCTCCGTCACCGACGGAGCGGACCACACCGAGAAGATTACCTCCATCGTGCCGGTGGCAAAAGTCCCCCTGAAAGTGCTGGTCATACCCGAAGGCGGCGAACTGATCCCGGATGTCGAGAATATCGTCTATGTCTCTGTTAGCTACCCGGACGGCACGCCGGCGAAGGGAGCGCGCTTCCTGCTGCTAGAGAATGTGAAGCCGGGTGACCCACTGGACCACAAATCCCGGGAACTGCAGACCAACGATCTGGGCATCGGGCAAGTACGCGTGAAGCCGTCCGGGGAATCGCTGCCCGTCTATGTGGCTGCCCGGGACGACCGCCGCAATCAGGTGGAGCGCTACGAGACCCTAGGAGTCAGGCACACGGAGGAGGCCGTTCTTCTGCGGACTGACCGTGCAATCGCCCGCGCCGGGGAGGAGTTGACGCTCTATGCCTTGACATCGCGCCCCTCCGGCACACTCTACATTGACGCTGTCCGGGATGGTCAGACAATCCTGACAAAGACCCTCCCTGTCGTTCGGGGGAAGGGCGAGATGAGGCTCCCGCTTACTGCGGACATGGCCGGGACACTTCAGATCCACGCCTACAGGATCTCCCGGACGGGCAACATCGTCCGTGACAGCCGCACGGTGTATGTCGCGCCGGCCGATGACCTGAAGATCAGAGTATCCACCGACCGGGAGCAGTACCTGCCCGGGAAGCCCGCCCGCATCTCCTTCAGCGTCACGGATTCCCGCGGGCGCGGTCTGGCAGCCGCCCTGGGCATAACCGTGGTGGACGAAAGCGTCTATGCCCTCCAGGAGATGCAACCCGGCCTTGAGCGCATCTATTTTATGCTGGAGAAGGAACTTGCGGAGCCCAAGTACGAGATCCACGGCATAACCCCTGGCGAGATCGTCAGGCCTCTGCCCGAGGGGCGCCCGGCCCCCCTGCCCGTTGAGAAGCAGGAGGCAGCAAAGGTGCTTTTTGCGGCGGTTGAAAAGCAGCGCATCGAATCCGCGCGCCCCGTGTTCACGCTGCAGGCCGACAGCTACGCACAGAAAATCGCGAAAGTGCGAGAAGATCTGGCCAGAGAAGCGCGCGAGCATTTCCGGGCCATTTCCGAGGCTATCGTCCGGTTCTACGCTTCCGGTACCAGGACGACTCTTGAAGAGCTGGGGGGCATTCATTATCTGGTCCGGGAGGGCAAGCTGCCGCGCACCGTTCTGAGCGACCGGTGGGGCACTCCTTACGAATTTCAGGGGAGTCCGTGGGGCGGCTACCGGAGCGGGCTGGCGATGATAAGCGCAGGGCCGGACCGGCGCAAGGGTACCGTGGACGATATCATCCTGCTGGGCTATCCCGGAACCGCGGAGGCGGAGCTCGTGACGGAGGTAGAGTTCGCTTCGGGCAGGCCGGGCCGCCTCAGGGAGGATATCTGGTTCCGCGGCAGGGGCGGATTCGCAGGCTTCGGCGAAGGCCGGTGGGGTCTGGTGCAGCGGGCAGCCATGGCCCCTGATGCGGTGATGAGTGAAGAGGCCATCCCCCTGGCGGCCGTTGCGAAAGAAGCCCGACCTGGGGAAGGAAGCAGCCCTGCCCGCCCGGAGGTGCGCATCCGAAGCTACTTCCCGGAGACTCTCTACTTCAACCCGGCCCTCATCACGGATCCCTCAGGGAAGGCGGCCATCACCGTGGATATGGCGGACAGCATCACCAGCTGGCGGCTGACCGCTATGGGATCCTCCTTGAACGGGCTGCTGGGCAGCGCGACGCACGGCATCACGGTGTTCCAGGACTTCTTCATTGACATAGACCTGCCCGTCGCTTTGACCCAGAACGACGAGGTGACCATCCCGATCGCGGTCTACAACTATCTGCCGGCCGAGCAGAAGGTGGACCTCGTGCTGACGAAGGAGCCCTGGTTCGATCTGGAAGGCGCGGAGACCAAAACCCTGGAGATCCCGGCAAACAGTGTGAAGGGGGCAAGCTTCCGCATCCGCGTGAAACAGATCGGCTGGCATACGCTGACGGTGCACGGCTACGGCACCAAGATGAACGACGCCATCCGGCGCGAGATTGAGGTGGTTCCCGACGGCGAGCGTATTGAACAGGCCATCAACGACCGGCTGGAAGGCGATGTGACGAAGACTATCACCATCCCCGCGGAGGCGATTGACGGAGCCTCGAACATCCTGGTCAAGGTGTATCCGGGACTGTTCAGCCAGGTGGTGGAAGGAATGGACAGTCTGCTGCGGATGCCGTTCGGGTGCTTCGAGCAGACCTCTTCCGTCACCTACCCCAACATCCTGGCTCTGGATTATATGCGCCGGACCCGGCAGGGGAACCCGGAGATCGAGATGAAGGCCGAGCAGTATATCAACATCGGCTATCAGCGTCTGGTCAGCTATGAGTGCAAGGGAGGCGGCTTTGAGTGGTTCGGGAACGACCCGGCAAACCAGGTGCTGACCGCATACGGGCTGCTGGAGTTCGCGGATATGTCCCGCGTCTACGAGGTGGACCCGGCGCTCATCCGCCGCACCCAGGAGTGGCTGCTCGGCAAGCAGGCCAAAGACGGAAGCTGGACACCGGATAAAGGGGGCATCGCCGAAGGAGCCATCAACCGCCAGACCGACGAGTTCCGCACCACCGCGTACATCCTCTGGGCGCTCGGCTCATCTGGCTCCGACGCCGAAGGAGTGGCGCGCGGCCTGCGCTACCTGAGCGCCAACTGGGCGAAAGTGGATGACCCGTACGCTCTCGCGCTGGCGGCGAACGCCTTCCTGGCCACGCCGGACGGCCGGAGCAAATGCGTGGACCTGTGTCAGAAACTGGTGGACCTGCGCAAGAAGGACGAGAACGGTGTCTACTGGACCACACCGGGCAACACGGCGGTGAGCTCCACGGGCCTTTGTGCCGACATCGAGACCACCGCGCTTGCGGCGCTCGCGCTGATGAAGACAGGGCGCTACGCTGACGTAGTGAACGACGCCCTGACATTCCTGATCAAGCACAAGGATCCGCACGGCACCTGGGGCAGCACACAGGCCACTATCTTCGCGCTGAAGGCGCTGATCGGTTCGCTGGAGGGCACGGCTCCGGAGATAGACGCGGACGTCACGGTGCTGATCAACGGCCAGGAGGCCGGACGATTCCGCATCACCCCCGAGGACAGCGACGTGCTCCGTCAGGTGGACTGCAAGAACTGGGTGCGCGAAGGCGACAACAAGATCGAGATCCGCTTCCGCGGCAAGGGCTCCAGCCTGTATTCCATCTCGGCATACCACTACACGCCCTGGAGCAGAGTGGCGCCGGAGAAGAAGCTGATGGACATTACGGTCAGCTTCGACCGCACGCGCCTTCAGACGGACGACATCGTGACCAGCACTGTGAAGGTGGCCTTCAACGGCCGGGGTACGGCCAACATGATCATCGTGGATTTGGGCACCCCGCCCGGCTTCGATGTGCTGGCGGAAGATCTGGAAGCCTACGTCAAAGACGGCACGTTCCAGAAGTACACGCTCACCGGACGGCAGGCCATCATCTACATCGAGAAGCTGGAGGCCGGAAAGCCGCTGGAGTTCCGTTACCGGATGAAGGCGAAATTCCCCATCCGGGCTAAGACGCCCAGGTCCGAGGTGTATCAGTATTACGACCCGGACCGCAGGGCAGTCGCGGCGCCGGTCGAGATGGAGGTCTCCGGCGGCTGAGGACCAGAGGAAGGATCCCGGGGACTACGGAAAGCGGGCCGCCCGCCGGGCGGCCCGCTCCATTTCGAGTCAGGTGCAATGATCGGCCGGACTAGAGTCCTGCAAACCGGAAGGGCTTGCAGGGCTTGAAAAGCGCCGAAACCTCGCCGGAATAGGTCTCGTTGTTCGCCGTGGTCAGGCAGAGCACCGGCGCTCCCTCCCGGAAGTTGAGCTTTTTCAGGTCCACCCAGAAGACGTTCGGAGTGAGAACGTTCTCGAAGTAGTAGACCAGGTTCTTATGGTCCGTCACCGTCCGCCATCGAGTACTTGCAATGTGCGGCTGGTTGGGCGTGGAGATGCCGTAGGGCACCGAGCAGTTGCGGATGACGCTGAAGACGCTGGCCACCGCGACGCGGGTATCCGACGTCTTCGGAATGGCATCCACGTAGAACGAGGCGCGCACGAACCGGTCGGCTGCGCGGTTGGTGCCGGGGAGCATTGTGGCGCCACCGATCTGCTCCCAGTACTTCTTGATGGCAAGCTGCTCCTCGAAGATGGGATCGTTTGTCATCACCTTGTAGGAGGGATCGTGATGGATGACCAGCTTGCCGTTCACATACTCGAAAATGGCGCTGTCACCGGAAGGGTCCGACAGCGACACGTGGAGAGCGCCAGTCCGGTCGGTGCCCGGGATCGGCGCTGTGACGACATCGAACGGCTCATCCTTCAAAGCGTTGACGGCCTCGGCGACAGTGGCAAAGTTGTCCAGCATATACTGCAGCCACGCGGCCAGGCTGAGAGTGGGCCGATTGATGTCGAAATCCGGAAAGATGGAAGGGGTCAGCCAGTTAGTATTGCCGTAAAGCCCCTTCTCGTTGACCCCGTCGCTCGTGGCGATATCAAGCGAACTGATGACTACACTCCCATACCTGGAAGTCCATTTGACGGTGTTCGGCCCGGTGGCGCCCTCCCGCTCCATGCCGCGTGGGAACACCCAGAGGGTGGCCGGGATCTCGTCCTTCCAGTCCATAGACCGGGCCGAGATCACCAGACCATCCTCGCCTGTATAGACCAGGCGGGTGCACGCCAGCGCCGGCTGCAAACTGACAGCCAGGACAGCCAGAGACAGCGCAAAAGCAATGTGTCTGTTCATTGTGACCAGTTTCCCCTACGAAGTAAAAGGGCCGTTTCAGGCCCTCAGAAACGGATGTCATAGCCCACGAGCAAGCCATGGAGTCTGGCATCCACATCGAACAATCCATCGGTACGGTCCGGGGTCATCACCCGCTTGCGGCGGTCCACGGTCAGGCTCCGGTAGCCGATGTGCACCGAGGCATCCTCGCCGGCGGCGATCACCACCCCGGCATAGAGGTCCGGCAGAAGATCCGAGTCTGCGGAGATCAGCGCCGATGCGACGAGGTCAACACGCGGCGAAACAGCCACGGTTCCCCGGACTCCCAGCTGCGGATCCGCCCAGCTCAAACTGTGTGCCCCAGTAAGTCTGGTGGGCGGGATCCCGGGAACGTCCACGTTGCCGCTGGCATCTAGAGACCAGTAGCGGATGCCGGCCAGCAGGTCCACGCCGGCCCGCGGCGTGCGGGTTGCCTGGTAGACGGCGGTCAGCAGTAGGGTTGTGGTGGTTGTCCTGGCCCGGGCCCGGATCCCTGGCACGGCGGGAACGCCGGGAGCCCCAGGGGGCAGATTGGCGGATTCCGAGAGACGCACGTGCATGAGGTCCGCAAGCACGCCCCACCTTCCGCGCCGGCCCTCGATGGCCAGCATTCCGCCCACATCGAAGTTGGAAAGAACATCCCCGAAGCTTGCCTGCAGCGGTATCTCGGGAAGACCCGGAACCGCAAGCGAGCCATCAATGCCGGCAAGCCAGACATAGGGCCGGATGGAGATACTCCAGTTCGAAGCGGGGGAGGCGGGTTGGTCCTCGTTGGCGCCTGCCCGAAGTCCGGCGCCCATAACGACAGGCAGCATGCAGAGAAGACAGAGGTAGATTTTCATCAAGAAAGCTTTCCGCACCCTGAAGAGCTCCCATCAGTCCACACACGGGGACCACCCCCGCGATAGCAGAAAAGACCGATGACGGCTATGTATCAAATGTATACTGACACAACATTGAAAACCTGTCCAGAGTTTCCTTTCCGGGTTACGTTCGCCCACCCTGTA
>JBBFLP010000093.1:4432-10714 GCA_037478975.1 Armatimonadota bacterium | reverse complement strand
GTGAGTGATGATGATGATGCCCGTCCCGTGTTCCCGGAGGCGCAGCAGCACGCGGAACAGGTCTTCGGTCTCGCGGGGAGTCAGGACGGCGGTGGGCTCGTCCAGGATCAGCAGGCGCGAACCCCGGAAAAGAGCCTTCAGGATCTCCACCCGCTGCCGCAGGCCGACCGGCAGGTCCTCCACGACCGCCGAAGGATCCACCTCCAGCCCGGTGTCACGGATGATGGATTTCAGACGGGAGCGATCGGAGGGGCGGAGCGCCTCGCGGTAATCCGGAGAGCCGAGAGCGACGTTTTCGGCGACAGTGAACTCCTCCACCAGCTTGAAGTGCTGGTGGACCATGCCGATGCCAGCAGCCATCGCTACCTGCGGCGTCATGGCCGTATAACGCCGCCCGTCGAAGACGATCTCTCCACGGTCCGGCCGGACGAAACCGAACGCCACATTCATCAGGGTGGTCTTCCCGGCCCCGTTCTCTCCCAGCAGAGCGTGCACTTCTCCGGCCGCCGCCTCGAACCAGACGCCGTCAAGAGCCCGGACCGTACCGAAATCGCGCGTGATGTCTTTGAGTTGGAGTAAAGCCGCCAAGATCTCCGCGTTGCGCTACCCGCGCCCCACCCCCACCTGTGCAGGCCGCCGGAAAGAGCGATTTTCAGCCTGTCAGGCGCGTAGCGCCACGTGCTCCAACGATTCTAGAAGTGTGCGCGTTCCACCTTCAGACGGCCGGACCGCAGCTGCTCTTTCAGATCCTCGATCTCGTCCAGGACTTTCTGCGGGATGACATCCTTCAGGCGAGGGTTGATGACCAGGGAGGTGTGCCCGTTGGCAACGGTGAGCTCATACTCGCGGGGCTGGAACGTCCCGTCCTGCACGGACTGGCAGATCTCAACGAACGTGCGCGGGATCTCCAAGACAGCGCTCGCGAGGATGACATCCGGTGCGATGCCGTTCTGATCGCTGTTGGAGCCAAACGCATAGACCCCTCTGGCTTCCCGGCAGGCCTCGAAGACGCCCCGGCCCGCCGCATCTGCGTTGTGGAAGATGAAATCGCATCCCTGCTGTATGAGCGCCCGTGTTGCCTCCTTGGCGGCGGCGGTATCTTCCCAGTTGCCGATGAAGCTGGCGCTTACTTTGAACTGCGGGTTCACGGACAGCGCTCCTTTGCGGAAGGCTTCAAATGTGCTCTTGATGGGAGGGATCTCCATACCGCCAACCAGCCCGGCCTTCCCGGTCTTGCTCATCCGGGCCGCCATTACGCCCAGCAGATAGGTGGCCTCCTCAAGTTTGGGGATGATCGGGACCACCTTTCCTTCCACCTTGCTGCCCGCAGTGATGACGAAAACGGTGTCCGGGAACTCCTTGCTGACTTTGATGGCGGCGGGCTGAAGCTCGAAGCCGTGCCCGATGATGACGTCGTAGCCCTGGCTGGCATATTCGCGGAAGTCACCCTCGAAATCCGCGGGGCTTTCGGTCTGCTTCTGGTTGACGCGCGCGCCCAGTTCTTTTTCCACGAGCAGCAGCCCCTGGTATCCCAGCTGGTTCCAGCCGCCGTCGTTGACCGGACCGGGGCTGAGCAGGGCGACCTTGAGCTGACGCCCTCCTTCCCCTTTGCCGCTTTCCTTCGCCGGTCCCCCGCATCCAGCCGACATAACAACGGCAAAAAGAACCGCCAGAAAGAGACCCGTTCTGATGCGCATCGTTTCGCTCCCTCCATCTTCCCCGGCGGACCGGCCGGCGGCCGGACGCCCGGCGTCACACAGGAATCGTAACGGAACTGATTCGTCTGTGTCAAAGCCAGGCATCCCGTGTCGGCATTCTTAGCACGCTGGAAATCGGCCGGAAACAGTGGCAAGGGTATGCTTGCATTGTCTCGCGGACGGCCGCAGCGGCGCTGGAAGCGCCACACCGGCCGGCAGAAACACACGGGAGACCAGGAGAGGAGTGAACATGAGAAAGTTGACCACTGTGCTGAGCGCCGCGCTGGTTGCTCTGCCCGTAATGACCGGAGCCACGCCCTCGACGCTCGTCTGGATCCCCTCCACGGACATCCAGCCGAAGGGCGTGTTCCATCTCGGCTACGACACGTATACTTCGCCGGGCTCCGACGCCACCAACGCCACGGTCTACGGGGTCACTTACGGCGTGACAGATCAGGTCGAGGTGGGTGTGGATTACTTCTCCGGCACCAACCGGCCGTGGTTCTTCAATGCGAAGATCAAAGTTCTGGAGGAGAACGACAGCAACCCCGCCGTGGCGCTGGGAATCTACAACGTGTCTCCCAAGAGTTCAGTATCGCAGAATCTGGCCTATGCCCTGGTCAGCAAGACCTTCGCCGGAACCCGTTTCCACGCGGGATACGCCACAGGCAAGAAGAAGGTCCTTGAGCGTGATGAAAGCATGATCCTTCTGGGCGTTGACCGTCAGATCGACGACAAGTGGTGGGTGGCGGCGGATTACCAGGGCGGCAAGAGCTTCATGGGGGCGCTGAGCGTGGGCGCTGCCTACAAGTTCGCAGACAACGCTTCCATCCTGGTGGGTTACGATTTCTATAACGATAGCTCCATCAAGGACACCGTCACGGTCCAGATTGACATAGATCTTTAAGGCAGCCTCGCATCCCTCGGGGCGGCAGGCGGTGGACTGAAAAAGTCCGGGTCCCTGCCGCCCGTTTTTTATCCGCCAGACGAAGGCGTCAGCTCAAAGCTGCGGCTGAAAGCGAACTCGCCGGCTTTTCCGTTGAGCCTGGCCGGAAGTGTGGAGGCACTGCCCCGCTTCAGCGGGGCGGCGATGTCCACTTTGCGCCCGGGCGGGACATCCAGCTGAAGATCCACGCCTTGGCTGCCATCCCCTGCGGCCGAAAGCGTGAGAGTACCCCTTACCGGAAGAGCTCCGCGGTTGACCGCTGAGATCCTCAGGGTCTCCGGCCCAGACCGTTCGGCGCGCACCTCCAGGGGGACAAGCCAGCCGTGATAACGGGCGCGCTCAGCCGCATCCATCCCGGAGGTCTCCAGGAACTGACGCACACGCTCCACATCGGCAAGCAGCTCACGGACCTGCTGGAGAAGCATTTCCCGGTTGGCCGGTGTGGCTGTGGCGCGGCGCGAGGTGGGCCTGCCACTCTCCACCAGGATGAGCCGGGCGCTGCGGTCGGCCCGGTCCGCCACCATGATCGCCCGCGTCATCTCTCGCAGCCCCAGCATCCGCGCTCCGGCGACTGTCCTTCTCTCGTTCAGGGAAAGCGTGCGATTCATCTCCTCCAGGAGGGTCTCGTGCAACTCCACAACGGCGCGTTGATCGGCGGGAAGCAGACCACCGGACATCTTGACCGGCACACCGGCGGCAAGCTGCTCGCGTGTGTAAGAACCCATAAACGCTCCGGCGTTGTAGATATCCATCGCGTCGAAGGGCACACCGGTCAGTCTTAGCGTAGCCGTGAGTCCCCCGGCGGAGTCGTTGCGGAAGCCGAAGCTGAACTCTCCTCCCCGGGGAGTGGGACGCAGGAAGACCATCAGGGGAGCATCAGCGGTGGCCTCCAGCGACTGCAAATCCGCGGTCACCACGGGCGCAGCCTTGCCATAACCACCAGCTGAGACGGAAAGAACCGCCCCCAGAAGCGCGAAGATACAGACGCGGGCTTTCAACTCTTGCTCGGGAACCTCCTGACCGGACCTTGCCGGCAACTATAGGACTGCCGGACGCCATGGTATGTCATTCCACAGGCACCGCGCAACCCGCACGGCCGACGCTTGAACGCCTTTGGAAGGCGGCAGGCGGCGTCGGGTATAATGCCCGCAGACATGCGTTTTCTGGAGACCGCGAAAGACCCCCACGAACAGATCCGGGCCGCCCTGACGGCGGGCTCGCCGGCGGATGACGACGCCGTGGAGCAAACCGTCCGCGAGATCATCGCAAGAGTGCGCTCGGAAGGGGACGCGGCGCTCCTGGATCTGGGACGGCGTTTCGACTTCCCCGGACTGGAAAGCATCCCTGTGCCACCCGAGCGCATCCGGCACGCGCTGGAAAGCATTCCCCGTGATCTGAGAGCCGCCCTTGAACACGCAGCTGCGAATATCCGGGAGTTCCACGAGCAGGAGAAGGCGGAATCCTGGGTATCCACGCGCGGGTCTACGGTGATGGGCCAGCTGGTGCGGCCCATCCCGTCGGTGGGGTTGTATGTGCCCGGCGGCAGAGCCGCATATCCCAGCACCGTGCTGATGACCGCCATCCCGGCGGCCGTAGCGGGCGTGCGGGAGCTGTGCGTAGCCACCCCCTGCGGCGACGAAGGAGAGATCCCTGAAAGCATTCTCGCCGCCTGCGCCATCAGCGGGGTGAGCCGCGTGTTCCGGATGGGCGGCGCTCAGGCCATTGCGGCCTTTGCGTTCGGCACGGAGAGCGTTCCCCGCGTGGACAAGGTGGCCGGGCCGGGGAACCGCTTTGTCAACTGCGCCAAGCGACTGCTGTTCGGGCATGTAGGAATAGATTCGCTGGCCGGGCCGAGCGAGGTGCTGGTCATAGCGGACGAGACGGCCGATCCGCAGTGGGTGGCGGCCGACCTGATCGCCCAGGCGGAGCATGGAGGGGATTCCCGCTCCATTCTGGTGACGTGGAGGCGCGAGTTGGCCGAGGCAGTGGCCGAGGCTGTCGAGAAGCAGCTTCCACGGGAGCCAAGAGCCGGACACATCCGGGAGTCCCTGGATTCCTACGGGGTGATCCTGCTCACCAACGGCCCGGATGAGGCCGTTCACTGGACAAACATCTGCGCGCCGGAGCATCTGCAAGTCTGGGTGGAGCGCCCCCAGGAGTGGATCGGCCGCCTGGTGAACGTGGGAGCCATCTTCGTCGGCCCCTACAGTCCGGTGCCGATCGGCGACTATGCGGCAGGGCCTTCTCACACGCTGCCCACCGGGACCGCAGCCCGGTTCTCATCGGCCCTGGGTGTTGCGGAGTTCCAGAAACGCACCAGCCTGATCTGGTACGGTCCCCAGGAGCTCACGCGGGATGCGGCCGCAGCGGTGACGATCGCCGAGGCGGAAGGACTGCCCGCGCACGCGCGGGCCATCACGCTGCGCGGGAAGGACGGTCAGACTTGAGCAATACGCAGGCTGCGGCCACGCTGGCCGCGGCGGAAGAGCGGTATATCGCGCTGCCTGTTCCGGGAAATGGAACAGCCGAAGTTCTGGCGCTCCCGGAATCAATGGAGTTGCTGCGGAGCCTGGACACGCTGATCTTCGACCTGGACGGCGTCCTCATTGACCCCACACGGTCCATTCAGCGCGCGCATCCTCTGGCCATAGAGATGTGGCTGCAGATGACCTTCGGGATGACGGACTGCGCGGAGCTTGTCTCACCGGAAGACGTCGCCGCATTCAAACTGGCGGGCGGGTTCAATGACGACTGGAACATCGCCGAGAGCGTGGCGCTGGCGCTGGCCGTCAAGGTGCTCCAGTCCGGCGCGAAGGATGGCGGAGAACTGCTGACTTACGGATTCTCCCTTCAGGATGCTGCGGAGGGAGCCGCGTCGCTCGGTGGGGGGATGGACGGCGCGCGGGAATGGTTGAGGAGACAAACTCCGCCTGAGATCTTCGAGGAGGCAAGCCGCATCTGCGCCAACGGGCTGGCCGGGCAGCTCCTGAAGGAGGTCATCGCCGGGCCTTTCTGCCGGGAGATGTATGATTTCGATGCGGAGTATGTGACCGGCGAGGGCACCATTATGGAAGACCGGCTCCTGACCCCGCCGGAAAGTCTGGAGCTTCCCTTCGAGCGAGGGGTCTTTACCGGGCGGACCTACGGGGAGGCCCGGGTGGGGTTGCGGCTGGTGGGCCTCGGAGAGTTCGTTCCCGACGAGCGGCTGATCAGCTGGAACGATGGGATGTACAAGCCCGACGGCCGCCCGCTGGCTATACTGACGGAGCGGATCGGCTCCCGGGTGGCCGCTTTTATCGGGGACAACCCGGACGATATGCGGAGCGTTCATCTCTACCGCCGCAACGGCTCAGTGCCGATGCTGAGCGTCCAGGTGTGCTTCGGCGCGGCGGCGGATGAGGCGCGGGAGGTTTTCATCCGGGAGGGGGCCGATCTCATCGCCCCGGACACCGTGTCCGCGCTCGCGGCTCTGAAGGCGCTTCGCGACGGAGGATGTGATGGCTGACCGCACGGCGGAAGCTCACCGGAAGACCAAAGAGACCGACATCACCGTCCGGCTTTCACTGGACGGCACCGGTCAGTGTGAAGCCAGCACGGGCATCGGCTTCTTCGACCATATGCTGGATCAGCTTGCGCGCC
>JBBFLP010000093.1:0-4332 GCA_037478975.1 Armatimonadota bacterium | reverse complement strand
GAAGCCAGCACGGGCATCGGCTTCTTCGACCATATGCTGGATCAGCTTGCGCGCCACGGACTGTTCGACCTGACGGTCCGGGCGGACGGAGATCTGCACATTGACGCCCACCACACCGTGGAAGACACGGGGATCGTGCTGGGAGACGCATTTGCGCAGGCGCTTGGCGACCGGGCTGGCATCCGGCGCTACGGCTGGGCGGCCGTTCCGCTGGATGAGGCTCTAGTGCTCGTCTCGGTGGACATCAGCGGGCGTGGACTGCTCACGGCTGACCTGGGACGTCTGGACCCGATGGTCGGAGAATTCCCTTCGGAGCTTCTTCCCGAATTTCTACGGGCTTTCGCCAGCGCGGCCGGTATGACGCTGCACGTGCGCAAACTGTGCGGGGTAAATTCCCATCACATCATCGAGGCATCGTTCAAGGCGCTGGCGCGTGCGCTGCGGGACGCTGTGTCCCACGACCCGCGCTCGCCGGGAGTTCCCTCCACGAAGGGAGTGCTGTGAGCCGCATCACCATCGTAGACTACGGGATGGGTAATCTTGCCAGCGTCCAGAAAGCGCTCGGGCATCTCGGATTCCAGAGCTTTCTGACGCAGCGGGCCGAAGACATCAAGGCCGCCGAACGTTTGATCCTGCCCGGTGTGGGAGCGTTCGGGGCTGCCATGGCGAACCTGGAGCGGATGGGGCTGGTGGAACCTCTACGCGATTACTGTGCGTCGGGCCGGCCATTCCTGGGAATTTGCCTTGGCATGCAGCTCCTGATGACCGAAAGCAACGAGCTGGGCCAGTGGAAGGGACTGGACATCATCCCCGGGCGCGTGCGCCGCTTTTTCGAGGACGCGCCCGCTCCACCGGACATCAAGGTGCCTCATATGGGATGGAACACGCTGGACATCCGGCGGCGCGACGGCATCTTCCGGTCCGCGGGAGAGGCTCCCAGCGTCTATTTCGTGCATTCGTACTACGTTGTCCCGGAGGATGACTCGGTGACGGCGGCCACGTGCACGCACGGCGAGGCCTTCTGCGCTTCACTGCAACAGGGGAACATCTTCGCCACGCAGTTCCATCCCGAAAAAAGCGGCAGCGTGGGTCTCTCCCTGCTGGCGGAGTTCGCGCGATGGCAGACGTAGCGGCGGAATTCGAGGTCATCCCCGCCATAGACCTCCGGGGCGGACGTTGTGTGCGGCTGGCGCAGGGTGACTACTCGCGCGAGACGGTTTACTCCGATGATCCGGTGGCGATGGCGCGGAAATGGGAGGACGCCGGGGCTCCCCGTCTGCACGTCGTGGATCTGGACGGAGCGCGTCAGGGAGCACCGGTGAATCTGGAAGTGGCCGGACGGATCGCCCGCGCCATCTCGATCCCCTCGGATTTCGGAGGAGGGGTGCGCTCCGCAGAGTGGGCGCGCAGGGTGCTGGAGGAGGGCTTTCAGCGATTCTCCATCGGGACACGCGCGCTGGACCGGGAGTTCGCGGCAGCCATATTCGAGGAGTTCGGCGATGCCGCCATCGCGGACATAGCTTCGCGCGAGGGCCGCGTGGTGGTGGCCGGCTGGACGGAAGGAGCCTCCATCTCGGCCTGCGACCTGGCCCGCCGGATGGAACAGATCGGGTGCCGCCGGATCATTTTCACGGATGTCTCACGTGACGGCACGCTGACCGGACCGAACCTAGAGGCGATGCACGAGATGGTCACCAGTGTCAACATCCCGGTGGTGGCCAGCGGCGGCGTTTCCAGTGTGGAAGATCTCCTTGCGCTCAGCGAGCTCGGTCACCTGGGACTTGAGGGGGCCATAGTGGGCAAGGCGCTCTACGACGGCCGGCTTGACCTGGCAGAAGCCATCCGCGCCGTGCGCGGCATCACAGGCAGCTGAGAATTCCGGCACTTCTGCGGGGCGCGGGATGCCTCCAGACACCGTCCGGCCCGTCCGAAAATGCATGGAGGTAAGTGCACGGGAGGGCCCGTATGCTGATAGCCTCGATCATCATCGCCTGGATCGCCTTTGTCGTTGTCATGAGCCTGCGCGCCATGCGATCCGCCGTTGATCCCCCGCTTGTCCAGTGCTTCGATTGCAACCGGGAAAGCTGTTCGGGATGCCCCTATCTGGAGCAGTCCGCAATCGAAGAGGATCTCAGCTACCAGGACTACCGCGAAGAGCGGCTGGCCGCCTGAGCCCACGTCTCCATCCGGAGAACACACGCCGGCGCCAGCCGCTGCAAAAGCTCCCTGCCCGCTTCTACTGTCAGTAAGTGTAGGCGGCGAAGATGCTGATGATGAAGAACGTCACCGCGACGTACATTGTCAGGCGCTGAAGGTTCTCCTCCAGACCCGGCTTGCCCCGGAAGGAAGACTGCGCCTTTCCTCCGATCGCACCCCCCAGCCCCTCGTGCTTTGTGGTCTGGGACATCACGATGACGATAAGGACGATCGCGGTGATCGTCTGCAGGATGATCAGAATGTTGTGAATCATATCCCTTTCCGCAGGAAGCCCCTGTCCAGATAGCCGGACGTCCCCGCGTCCGGCAAAACCTTCTGGCTAACTCTTATTCTCGGCAGCCGTGCCTGAATCCTTGCTCTCCTCGGTGATCTCGCGGCTCGCCTTCTTGAACTCCCGCATTCCCTCTCCGATGCCGCGCATCATCTCCGGGACCTTCTTCGCGCCGAACAGCAGCACGATCACCCCGACGATGATCCATACTTCCTGCCCGCCCAGTGCGTTTGTAACCAGCATGTCAATCCGTCCTTTCAGCCGCGGCTTCCCGCTCCTCCCGGAGATCCGGCTCTCCTGATGGAAGAGACGTATCCTCCTCCTGCCCGGCCGGAGTCCCTGCCTCTAGATCCTCCCCGGAATAGACATCCGCATAGGGATCTTCCGGCATGTCCTCAACGGCACCCCGACTCTCGGCCGTATGGCCGGGAGGATAGTGGTAGTTCTCATCCTCCGGGTGCTGCCACTCCTGCCCGTAAGTGGAGGCGCGGCGCCGGTCGTCCAGCGCCTCCTCGAACACAGAGGTCACCTCGCTGGACATCCGCCGCAGCTCCCGCATCGCCTGGCCCAGACTGCGCCCGATCTCCGGCAACTTGCGCGGGCCGAACACGATGAGAGCGAGCAGGAAGAGGACTATTATCTCCGGCCCGCCGATGCTCATTCAGTCTTTTGACTCCAGATCCAGCCGGCGGGTCTCCACCTGTGCGGCGAGCGACAGAATACAGTCTCTGGAGCAGAAACCGGCTCCGAAAGTCATCGCGTTGGCGGAACCAGCGGCTGTCGCCAGCCGCAGACTCCCTTCAAGATCCTCTCCATGATGACGCGCAAACAGAAATCCGGCAACAAAGGCATCCCCGGACCCCACCGCGCTGACAAAGGGGATCTCCGGACTGCGGGAGACCCACTGCTCATTTCGCGTGACCGCCACCGCCCCGGCCCTCCCCAAGGAGACCAGCACGCAGGGGATGCCCGTGTCCACCAGAGCGAGAGAGCGGGCGGCGATCTCGTCTGCAGTCAGCAGGTCTTCACCCGTCAGCTCCGCGAACTCGCGCCGGTTCGGCTTGACAACATCCGGCTTTGCGCGGACCCCCTCGGCAAGCGCGGGCCCGCTGGAATCCAGAACCGTAAACACACCCTCCTGCTTCGCGGCGGAGATCCAGCGGGCGTAGATATCAGGGGGCACGCCGGGTGGAATGCTGCCTGAAAGCACCAGCGCCTCAGCCTCCGGCAGGCGTGCTCGAAGGGCGCCGTCCAGAGCCGACAGCTCCCCGGCGCTGATGCGGGGACCGTTCTCGTTGATTTCGGTCTGCGTACCGGCCTCCGGATCAATGACCGTGATGCACTCCCGGGAATCCTCCGCTGTGGGCACCAGATGGGATGCCAGCCCCTCCTGCTCCAGTCCCCGGCGGATCATCCCTCCGGTGTACCCCCCGGCGAAACCCATCGCCAGGGTCTGAAGTCCAAGCTCCCTGAGCACGCGGGAAACGTTGATACCCTTGCCTCCCGGGACGATCTTCCACTCGGTGGGCCGGTGGACGCGGTCCAGCGAGAAGTTCGGGATGGTGAAAGTCTTGTCAAGGGCCGTGTTCAGAGTGACCGTAATGATCAAACGACCGATACCTCAATTGCGGAGTGCGGGCCGCGCGGGCTAAGGACCCGCCGGTCCCTTGCGGCCTCAGCAGGATACCACTGCCGAGCGCTTCGCGCAAGGGCATCGCATATTGTTGTTGGAGATGGAGCGACTGTGGTATAATCCGTCCGGCTTCGGGGCGTGGCTCAGCTTGGTAGAGCGCTCGTTTCGGGTGCGAGAGGTCGGGAGTTCAAATCTCCCCGCCCCGATGTCT
>JBBFLP010000092.1:0-10720 GCA_037478975.1 Armatimonadota bacterium | reverse complement strand
CATCGCCTGACAGCATCCCCATTGCCCCCGCTGGAAGTCCGGGGGCCGGGGCGGGTAAAATGGTTGCAGAATCCCGAGGGGAGGCAGAGACCACGACATGAAACGAAGCGAGGTCCGGGCGGCGCAGGCCCGGGCGCTGGAATACTTCGATAAGGCCGGAATCGTCCTCACGGACGAGGAGAAAGAGCGCATCGAAGTGGCCGATTTCGGGCTGGGCGAGCTGGAGAAGCAGGGCCTGGAGATCCTCACTTATGTGAACACGGAGCGCTGCTGCGCCAAGGAGCTGGTGCTCTTCCCGAACCAGGCATGCCCGGAGCATCTCCATCCGCCGGTGGATGGAGATCCCGGCAAGGAAGAGACTTTCCGTTGCCGCTGGGGGACGGTGTATCTGTATGTTGACGGTCCTCCCAGCGAGTCCATCTCCGTGGATCCCCCGTCCGAATATTGCCGGGTGCGGCATGAGATCATCCTGCGGCCGGGCGATCAGTATACGCTGGCTCCGGGAACCCGCCACTGGTTCAAAGCGGGGCCGGAAGGGGCCGTAGTGTCCGAGTTCTCCACACGCAGCCGGGACGAGGCCGACATCTTCACGGATCCCAACATCCGGCGCATGCCGGAGATCGAAGAGGACTGAGCCGCGCCCGGACGCGCGGGCCGGAGGAGCCGCTCCATATTGAGACTGCTGATCACAGGAGCCGCGGGCCGTATCGCGTCCGCCTTCATCGAGCGTTACGGGGCCCACTATGACCTGGTTCTGACCGACCGGGTCTATCCTGCCGGCGAGTTCGCTTGCGCGGGCCGCTGGGTCATCGGTGACGCCAACGACCCGGACCTCCTCTGGAGGCTGACGGAGAACGTAGAGGCGGTTCTGCATCTCGCAGCGGATCCGAATACCAACGCTTCCCTGCCGTCGCTGGTGGCCAACAATCTGGCTGCCACCGCTTATCTCTTCGATGCCGCCTTCAGGCGGGGTGCAGGGCGTTTTGTTTTCGCGTCCAGCGTGCAGACGGTGGTGGGCTACCCGCCGGATGTGCCCGTCACACCCGATATGCCGCCCCGTCCATTGAACGCGTACGCGGCGACAAAGTGCTTCGGCGAGGCGCTATGCCACGTATACGCCAGCAAGGGCATGAGCTGCATCGCGGTCCGCATCGGCGCTTTCTCGGATCCAGCCCGTCTCGCCCGCGAGACGTTTCCGGACTTCTTCCGTCTCTTCGTCAGCAAGGACGACCTGTGTCAGCTCCTTCACCTTGCCCTGCAGGCTCCGCGCGATGTCGGCTTTGCCATTGTGCACGGCATCAGTGACAACCGCGAGCCGCGTCTGGACCTGGAGTCCACGCGGCGCCTGCTGGGTTACGAACCGCGGGACGGAGCCCCCGCCCCTCCGGGCGGGGGCTGAACCGGTCCGTGTCTCCTACCGGCGCGCCGGAGGGTAGATGAACACCGGCAGGCGATCGCGGGCCGCCAGCTGGCCGGATTTTGTGCGCACGCTGATGTCCAGCAGATACCGTCCGGCCGGAGAGGCGCTGGAGATCTCCAGAGTCAGCGCACGTGGGTCAGGAGCCACCGGCACTGTTATCTCCCGCACACTCAAAGGAGCCGAGGGGGAGTCGAGCGAGCGCATCTCGGCCCGCACGATCGCTTCCCGCGTCTTTCTGGAGCAGAGCGCCAGCGTCGCCTGAAGCGCTCTGCCTTCCTGTGCGCAACGGCGGTCCCACGTGATGCCCGCGGAGAGCCTGCGTCCGTGTCCGGTGGGCTGCGTGTGGAACACGGCGAAGCGGTCGGGATTCTTGCCGCGCGTCGTCGCTCCGGCCACCAGCTCCAACCGTCCCTTTCGGGTTTCCGTCTCGTCGCTGTCGTTGATCACCACATTCACGCCGCACAGCGGCCAGACCTCCGGGGCGAAAGGAGCGATCTCCCGGAGAGGGATTGCCGCTTCATAGATGGTCTCAGATCCCCGCCGCACGGCGGCGGCCCTCACACCTTCCGGCCGCTGGACCGGCTGGCCGCGGCGGCCCTTCCACCGCCAGACCAGTGTCTCATTCCCCCGCAGCGCGAAGCCGATCTCGTGATCGTTCTCGCCGTAGCCGCCTTTAGTCGCTTCAAGGGCAGGGTCCAGTGCGATCTGCACGCAGTCCTGTTGCCAGATGTCCCACCCCTCCAGATCCTGAACGTGGACATCGTCGGAGACCCGCGCTGCGAAGTACAGGTAGTTGTCATCCACCAGAAAGGCGAAGCTGCCGGAGAGATCTTTCTCCCCGCCGTATCGCGTCCGCCCGGAGCGGATGACTTCCATCTCCGCCTTGCTCCCGGGCTGCCGGGCCAGCCGCGCCGCCATGCGTTCCATTGCAAGCGGATTGCGCACCCGCTCCCGGTCCACGGTGTGGATGACATCTCCTTCCCGGAGCCCCGCAGCCTCCGCGGGTGAACCCGCCTCCACGTGCGTTACTACCAGGTAGTCTTCGTACTCGATGAACGCTTCCACGGCGTAGCGCTCCATCAACTCCGGCGTCAGTTTCTGGATGCGGGCGCCCAGGCAGTCTCCCGGCGCAGGGGTGTAGCCTTCCGGCGCGCTGAGCGTGATGACGTGCCGGCTGCTGTCGCCGAACCAGTCCGCAGGTCCAAGGCTCTTCCAGTCGGCGGCTTGCCACTCCGAGAGGTCGCCATCAACTCGAATGACCGGGGCGCGCCGGATCTCGCCGGCGACGGATCTCCCGCCGGTCTGCTGACGGATTGGTTGCGACTTTGTCACCTTCACCCGGACATCCTTTGGAGAGCGCTCCTCGCGGCCCGGAGGAATGCGCCGGACGGAGCCATCCTCGCGGATGATGACCAGCTGCTCATATCCCAGCTTCTCGATTCCGGGATGGTCCACCAGGAAATCGAACTCCACTCCCCGCCTCGACTGGATGATTCCCTCCCACAGCAGGGCGGCTGAGATGTCGCCGTAGCTGACGCCGGCCGGGTTCAGCCTTTCTCTTTCCATCCCCCAGGTTCCGTCCCAGGTGAAGGCGTATCCCGGCGGAAGGGCGATGCCCACCTTGGCCTGCCGGAGCAGTTTCTGCGGGCTAGAACGCGGATGCTGGCGGGCGTATTCTGTGATGGCGCGGGCGATGCGCAGCTGCTCCGTGAACGGCATATGGTGCTCGTGATCCGATGTCCAGAACCAGAGATTGCGCGCTCCCATCTGATACGCCCGGATGAATGCGGGCACGCGCAGATCCACCTCTGAGTGTCCGTACAGGCTGGTTCCCCAGTATCCTCCGAAGGATCTTGCCGCGCCTCGCAGGAAGGCGTAATAGAAGTTGAACATATCGGTCTTCGTGAGACCTTCCAGTCCTTCACCCAACAGACGCTCGGGTTCCCACCCGTAGCCACGCTTCACGTAGCGGCCTTCGTGGACGATCCCCGGCGCCCCGGCCTGCAACTGATACCAGGCCGACCAGAACTCGGTCTCCCACGAAGGGGCCTTTGGCCGTACCAGGTCCAGGGTGCCATCCAGTCCCCGCCCCACCGGCAGCAGACGGTCGCGCAGAGCGTAGTGGGCGGCCACGCGCTTGCGGAGCGCTTCTGCCACCTGCTCCGGCCCGGTGGGGCTCATCGGAATGCCACCGGTCCAGCCCATCCGGACCATGGGCTCGTCAATGAACATGTCTGCCGTCAGCACGTTGGACCGGTAAAGATCGTCCGGATAGACGATTCCGGTCCCCAGAGCGATAAAGGCGGGCTGCTCTAGCAGCCAGGCGCGCAGGTCGGGGGAGGAGACGGCGAAGTAGTTGAACCCGGCGTCCAGCATCTTCTCGTAGTCGTCCCGGGTCCAGGGAACGTAGGTGTAGTCTCCGTCGGGCAGGTCCCGCCCTCTGCCGTCGTCCCGGAATGTCCGGCCGGTGCCGATCACGAAGTCTGTGCGGATGCGCACCGTCTTGAGCGGCTGGAAACGGACAGCGGGCGGAGAGGAAGCCCTCGCCGTCCGGGTGATGGGGTGGCCAAGAATCTCACCCGTGCTGGCGAATCCGTCCCTGAAGCGTGCATCCGGAGCGGGGCGGGGGAGAAAGTTGCGGACGAAACCATACTCTGACGGAAGAAGTGCGCGTCCCGTTGAGCCGTCCACATACTCCAGCGCCGTCTGTTCCGCCCCCGGGAGGAACTGATACCGGGCGATCTCGCCCGGGCCTTCCCGGCCTGTCATCGGGACTTTCCCCGACAGGGCGCGGACGGCCAGCAGCTCGCCGTTCCGCTTCCGCAGGGTCATGGTCCACCACTGCATCCGCCGTCCTCCGGAGACCTCGACAGGACCGGCCTGAAGCCAGACGTCCGAGATGGGACACTCGAAGCGCTCGCCAGCGGGCGATGCCACATAGTGCGCGAACTTTCCGGCCGCAGGGGCGGCCGCTTGCGCCGGTGCCACGAGGGCAAGCGCCAGCAGCAGGGAAAACACGGTGTTCACAGGGATATTCTCCTTCGATGCTTGCAGGCTGAGAGAGCAGGCACGGCAATTCGCAGGCATGCCGTTTTCGCCCTTTTGCATCGCCGTTTCGCCGCCTCGAAGTTTGTTTCCTGCAGATGGCGGCGGTCACGCGGTCTGGTGGTAGAGGTCAGCCCACCATCCGTGCCGAATCCTTTCGCGAACCCCATACAGTCTAGCGGTTCGTGCAAAAGCTGCAGCACAAGATTCCGGAAACCAGCGCGAGACTGATGTTATGTTGACTTTTTGAAGAAATCTGCATAATAGTATTGGCCGGGCAGCCTCGGGCCAGCAGAGAGGAGACCCGGTAAGACGGAGGCACAATCCATGGCGACCGTGATGGAAACGAAGTACTGGGCGGATGTGGACCTCAACGAGTATCCCCGCATCGTCACCCCTCCGCCCGGGCCGAAATCCCGCGAGCTTCATGAGCGCGCCACGCGCTACATCCGCGGACTCTCCGGGCAGGTGCGCCTGTTCCCCGTGGTCTTTGAGAAGGGCTACGGCGTCACACTGGAGGATGTGGACGGCAACCGATACATTGACTTCTCCAGCGGGATCTACGTCACCACGCTGGGGCATTGCCATCCGAAGATCTCCGAGGCTGTGGCGAAGGCGGCGCACACCCTCATGAACGCCCACGACTTCACCACCCCGGTCAAGGTGAAGCTTCTGGAGAAGCTGGCGGAGGTGCTGCCTGGGGATCTGAAGGGCATCCAGCTCTACGACAGCGGGACCACTGCCGTGGAGGCCGGGCTTCGCACCTGCCGGGCCGCCACCGGCCGCCAGGAGTTCCTTTCCTGCTTCCGGGATTTCCACGGAAAGACCGCTCACGCGGTGAGCCTGGCCAGCACCAATAAGCTGTACGGCCCCACGCGCGCCCCCGGATTCTACCTGCTGCCCCGGCCGGACACCTACCGGCCCCTCTGGACCCGCGAGGACGGCTCGCTGGACACGGAGAAGTATCTAGAATACTACGACTCCTTCATCACCAACGGGACGGCGGGCGATGTGGCGGCTTTCGTGCTGGAGCCCATCCAGGGCTGGGGCGGGTCCATCATGCCTCCAGACGATTTCTTCCCGAAGCTGAGGAAATTCTGCGACGAGCGCGGCATCCTGCTCTTCACGGATGAGGTGCTCACGGGGATGGGCCGGACCGGCAAGTTCCTGTGCACGGAGCACTGGGATGTGGTGCCGGATGTGGTCACCCTGGGGAAAGGTTTCGGGAACGGCTTCCCGGTGACGGCCATGGTCGTCCGGGAGCCGTACGCCGACGCAGTGGACCGCATCAGCGCCAGTACCAGCTACGGCGGCAACCCGATGGCCTGCGCGGCAGCCCTGGCGTGCATCGAGGTA
This sequence comes from Armatimonadota bacterium, assembly GCA_037478975.1. GTDB lineage: Bacteria > Armatimonadota > UBA5829 > DSUL01 > DSUL01 > CALCJH01. The sequence goes on along the minus strand of JBBFLP010000092.1, from coordinate 4,899 downwards.
ATCCAGGAAGAGAATCTGCTGGAGCGCGCCGTGCAGCTGGAGGATCTTTTCCGCCGCAAGATGGCTGACTGGACCACGAAATACAACATCGTGGGCGACACCCGGGTGAAAGGGTGTCTGATGGGCGTGGAGCTGGTCAAGGACAAGGCCACGAAGGAGCCGTTCGACGAGGCAGGCAAGCTGGTGTATCAGACAGCCTTCAGCAAGGGGCTGGCCTGGATCCCGGCCGGTCACATCCTCAGGATGAGCCCGCCCATCGTGATGCCGTTCGATGTGGCTGAAAAGGCGATGGACATCATCGAGGAGTCCATCGCCGAGGTCCAGAAGCGCCTGGGCTACGACTGATGGGTTCCGTAAATCCTTCGGAAGAGGCCGAAAGCAACGCGACGCCACGCCGGCCCTGCGTCGGCTTGCTGGGGCTGTATCTTGAGCTCTACGACCGGGTGCTGCCGGAGGTGCGGGGGCGGATAGACGCGTTCTACGGAACCATCGCCCTGGAGCTGGAGGGAAGGGGCCTGCGGGTGTTGCGCTCGCCGGTGTGCCGTTTGGAGGCCGAGTTCCGGGAGGCCATCAGCGGGTTCGAGGCCGGCGGCGCGGATGCCATTGTCACGCTGCATCTGGCGTATTCCCCCTCCCTGGAGTCGGCGGACGCGCTGGCCGGGACGCCTCTCCCGCTCATCGTGCTGGACACCACTCCCGCCTTCGACTACGGCCCGCAGCAGGATCCCGGCGAGCTGATGTACAACCACGGCATTCACGGGGTGCAGGATCTATGCAACCTGCTGCTGCGTTCCCGGAAACACTTCCGTATTGAAGCGGGACACTGGCAGGAGTCGGACGTTCTGGACCGGGTGGCGGAGCACGTCCGCGGGGCGGTGATGGCCTCGCGGATGCGCTCGGCCCGCGTGGGGGCGCTTGGCGGACCGTTCCGGGGAATGGGTGACTTCCAGGTGCCGGAGGAGGACCTGGCGCGCTCGGTGGGGCTGACCATCGTCCGGGCAGGCTTCGAGGATCTGCCGGGGCTCTTGCCTCCTCAGGACGATCCGGCGGTGCAAGCTGAAATCCAGGCGGACCGGGAGCGCTTCGATGCCTCCGGCTTGGATGAGGGCGTCCACGCGGGCACGGTGCGTGCCTCAATCGCTGTTCGCCGCTGGCTGGAACAGGAGCGCCTGGACGCCTTCACCATGAACTTCGACGAGTTCCAGCGTTCGTGCGGATTGCCCACCATCCCGTTCCTTGAGGCATCCAGGGCCATGAGCCGCGGCATCGGCTATGCCGGGGAGGGGGACGTCCTGACCGCCGCCTTCGTGAGCGCGCTGGCCAGTGTTTTTCCAGAGATCACCTTCACGGAGATGTTCTGTCCGGACTGGAAGGGGGGGCGCATCTTCCTGAGCCATATGGCGGAGATGAACCCGGATCTCGCCGAAGGCCGGGCCCGGCTGATCGCAAAGGAGATGCCCTGGATTGACGCGGAGACGCCGGCGGTGGCCGTGGGACGCTTCCGGCCGGGCCGCGCCGTGTTCGCCAATCTGGCGCCCGGCCCGGACGGGACATTCACGCTCATCGCTGCGCCGGTGGAGGTGGACGGCGAGGAGCCGGACCGGATGGAGGATGCCATCAGGGGATGGATCCGGCCGGACATTCCCGTGGAACGCTTCCTGGAGCGCTATAGCGAGGCCGGCGGTACCCACCATGCTGCTCTCGTCTACGGAGACGCGCTCCCGGAGATCGCGAGCTTCGGCCGGATGATGGCCTGGCGGGTGGAGGTGATTGCAAGCCCGTGAGCATCTATCTGGGGGCCGACATCGGCACGACTTCCGCCAAGTGCCTTGCCGTGGATGATGAGGGGAGCATCCTGGCGCTGGCCCAGCATCCTTACGGGATGTCCCATCCGCGGCAGGGCTGGGCCGAGCAGGATCCGGAGGACTACTGGCGGGGTCTGGTCTCGGTGGCGCTGGGCTGTCTGGAGCAGTTGCGCTCTGGCGGCATGGAGCCGGAAAGTGTGGCGGCACTTGCCCTCAGCACGCAGGGAGATACCCTCATCGTCACGGACCGGTGCGGACGTCCGCTCCGGCCGGCCATCAGTTGGATGGACGCGCGCTCATCCGCGGAGTGCGCCCGCCTGCTGGCGGAGGCAGATCAGCAGTTCTGGTATTCGGAGACAGGGATCCGGCTGACGCCGTACAGTTCGGCGTGCGCTGTGTTCTGGCTGGCCGCGAACGAACCCGACACGCTGCGAGACGGCGTGCTCTGCTGGGTGCCGGACTTTCTGGCCCGGCGGATGACCGGACGGCGCATTGCCGATGTGCCGTCAGCTTCGTGGACGCCGTTTTTCAACCCGTTCACGAGGCGCTGGTCCGGTAAAGTGGCGGAGATGGCGGGCCTGCCGGTGGAGTACCTGCCGGAGACGGCGGAGGCCGGAGAGGCTATCGGCTGTCTCTCGCGGGATGCGGCTGCGGAGCTCGGACTTCCGGAGGAAACGCCGCTGGTGGCCGGAGCCTTTGACCAGGCCGCGGCGGCCCACGGGGCGGGGGCCGGGCCAGGCGGGCGCTGGGTGCTCTCGTGCGGAACAGCCTGGGTGCTGTATGCCGTGGCCTCACATCCGCCCCGGGATCCGGAGGGCAACCTTCCCGTGTGCTGCCACGTGAAGCCGGATGCCTGGGGGCTGGTGCTGCCGTTCAGCGGCGGCACGGTGTTCGACTGGGTCAGGCGGACATTCGGGACGGAGGGTGATGCGTCCGATGTGCAGTCCGCCAACGAGCCGCTCATTTTCATTCCCCACCTTTACGGGGGCCTGTGTCCGGACTGGCGGGAGCAGTCTAAAGGGACGCTCGTCGGGCTGACCCTTTCGCACACGGCCGGGGACATCGAACTTGCTGTCATGCGCGGGCTGGCGTTTGAGACGCGCCGCAATCTGGAGGCCGCGGCGCCGCTGGCCGGCAGGCCGGAGCGGTTGCGGATGGTGGGAGGAGCCACCAGAAGCGTCCTGTGGCCGCAGCTCATCGCGGACATCCTGGATCTGCCGGTAGAGGTGTTGGACTGTGCGGAGTCGGCCTGCTACGGAGCTGCGCGTCTGGCCGCCGGCGAGTGCGCCGCCGGATGGACGGGCGGATGTGTCCGAGTCATCGAACCGCGGCCTTCGCACGTGGAGGCCGAGCGGGAGTTGTACGGGCGGTATCTGGACGCCTACCGGCGCGCTCTGGAGTTTTACCGGGCCTGAACGGGGTTTCGGACAGGGAAGAGGATCTGGTAGATGACGGGCAGAGATATCCGGTTGGCGCGTCTTTTCAGCGGCGGCCGCAATGCGGTGGTGGTGGCGGTGGACCACGGCGAGTTCGACGGGCCGCTGCCGGGAATGGTGGACCTGGGGGATACGGTCCGCAGGATTGACCCTTGCGTGTCGGCCATCCTGCTGTCGCCGGGGATGCTGCGCCACACTTCGCACGCGTTCTCGGCCAAAGGCGCGCCGATGGCGATGGTCCGTCTGAACTGGAGCACGCACTTCTGCTTCCAGTGGGACTATGAAGCCGGTATCGCTGTCGAGGCATTCTCCCCGGAGGATGCGGTTGCGCTGGGGGCCGAGTGCGTGCTGATCTGCCTGACACTGAAGACCGGCGATGAGGGACGCGATGCCGCGAACGTTGATCTGTTCTGCCGGCTGGCTGCCGAGGCGCGGCGCCTGGGCCTGCCTGTGGTAGGGGAGTACTTCCCCGCGCGCCCGGACCGTCTGAGCCCGGAGGAGTTGCACGACGAAGTGATGCGCGGCAGCCGCATCCTTGCCGAACTCGGAGCCGACCTCATCAAGACCTACTGCACTGTGCGCTTCAACGAGGTGACGAAAGGGTGTCCTGTGCCCGTGCTGGGCCTGGGGGCGGAGAAGACTCCGCGCCAGATCCAGGCGCTGGAGCTTGCGGAGCGGATCATCCATGGAGGCGGCCGCGGTGTGGTGTTCGGCCGCAACGCCGTCCAGGTGCCGGACCCGGCGGCCTTTCAGCGGGCGCTGTGCGCCGTCGTGCAGGAAGGCGTCGCACCGTCAGAAGCCGCCCGCGCTCACGGCTTGCAGGACTGAGGGGGCAAAGTCCGGCCGGCGGCTGCATCAGGCAACGGCAGCAGCACCCGCTCACAACGGATGCGCGACTTCAGGCGGCGCTCACCGCTGGGGCCTCGTAAGCAGGCGAAATTCGCCATCGTTGACACCCGCCGGGCTTGCCAATATAATCGGAGGTGGTAGCCGGAACTGAGGACCGGCTGCTTTTTGTTGGCACGGCGCCGACGTAGCTCAATGGTAGAGCAGCGGTTTTGTAAACCGCCGGTTGGGGGTTCGATTCCCTTCGTCGGCTCTCACTCTATTCTTGGATGCCGTCCGCGCCCACGCCCGTGCGCGGAGGTTGCAGGAAGCGGCGCGATTCCGCTAGAATGCGCCGTGCGCGGCGTTGCCCTGTACGGCAGGGCTGCGCCGGGGCGGCAGATCCTGCCAGGGACGCAGTGACTGTTGCGGGGGGATGCCCGAGCGGCCAAAGGGAGCAGACTGTAAATCTGCCGGCGAACGCCTACAGAGGTTCGAATCCTCTTCCCCCCAGATTGTCAAAATGCAGGCGGCCCTGGCTGCCCCGTCGAGGCGCCGGGAGCCTGCGGCGGCCGCGGGCCGGCGCCGGGTTGCGGAAGGAATGCCCACGTGGCGCAGGGGTAGCGCACCTCTTTGGTAAAGAGGAGGTCACGGGTCCGAATCCCGTCGTGGGCTTTTTCATTTTTCCTGCACCACGCGCCGGGTTGGGCCGTCCAGCAGCCATCTTGTTCTGGAAAGAATCCGCGGGGGCGGGCTGCTCCCGGACATCTTTTTCTGGAGGATCGTAGAGGAGTTGGCAAAGCAGAAGTTTGAGCGGACGAAGCCGCATGTGA
>JBBFLP010000091.1:3855-10853 GCA_037478975.1 Armatimonadota bacterium | reverse complement strand
GCCGGACTGGCCGGGCTGGAGGTTCTCTACGGCGTTCCGGGGACCGTCGGGGGAGCCGTGGTCATGAACGCGGGGACGCGAAACGGATGCGTAGCCGACATACTGGAAAGCGTAACGCTGGTCGGGTGGGATGGATCCGTGCGCGACGCGTCCGCCGCGGAACTAGGGCTCTCTTACAGGCGCTCCGCGTTGCAGGAGCAACAGGGTGATGTCTTCGTGGCACGGGCCGTGTTCCGGTTGCGGCCGGAGGATCCGGCTGCCATCCGGGAGCGCATAGCCTGCTATGCCGAGGCCCGGCGGGCGTCGCAGCCATTGGACTGGCGCAGTTGCGGATGCATGTTCCGTAACCCGCAATCGGATTCGGCGGGCCGCCTGATTGACGCCGCCGGCCTCAAGGGATTGAGGGAGGGCGGAGCGCAGGTGTCCGACCGGCACGCGAATTTCATCGTGGTGAGTCCGGGAGCCACGGCGTCGGATGTGCGCAGGCTGGCCGAGAAGGTGCGGAGACTGGTGCAGGAGAGACACGGTGTCACGCTGGAGTATGAAGTGAAGCTGCTCGGGGAATGGCCGGATGAGTGATCTGATTGAAGTCGTCATCCTGATGGGAGGGAGCTCCTCCGAACGCGATGTGTCGCTGGTTACGGGGCGGGCTGTGATGGAGGCCATAGACACCTCGCGCTTCCGGCCGCGCCCGGTGGACCTGCGGTTGCCGCTGCGCCTGGCCAGAGTGGCGGCCGCCTCAGGCGGGCCGGACGCGGCCGGGGCGGCCAGCGGACTTCCTGTTGAGGAGGAAGCGTCGCTCCTTTTGGAACAGATCGCTCCGGCCGGGGTTCGCCCGGATGTGGTCTTCATTGCCCTTCATGGGCGTTATGGCGAGGACGGGTGCGTTCAGGGGCTGCTGGAGCTGCTTCAGATCCCCTATACCGGTTCCGGAGTGCTGGCGAGCGCCCTGGCGATGGATAAGATCGCCACCAAGAGGCTGCTCCGCTCCTGCGGATTGCCCACCCCCCGCTGGACCTGCAGCGATGGCCGTGAGCGCGTCGCGGAACTGAGTGAACGGGTTCGCGTTGCCTGTGGATATCCCTGCATCGTCAAGCCAAACCGTGAAGGATCCACGGTGGGGGCAAGCATCGTGCGCAGCCCGGAGGATTTGGAACAGGCCGTGCAGGAAGCGCTCCGGTACGACCGGCAGGCTCTGATTGAAGAACTCGTGTCGGGCACCGAAGTGACGGTGGGCATCCTGCAAAAGGGGGATGAACTACTGGCCCTCCCTGTTGTTGAGATCCGTCCTCCCGGTGGGTTCTACGACTACCGGGCTAAGTATACGGCGGGGCTGACGGAGAAGGTCTGTCCGGCTCCCCTACCGCAGGACGTGGCAGCCGAGGTGCAGCGGATCGCTCTGGAGACGCACCGCCTGCTGGGATGCAGCGGAATGTCCCGGGTGGATCTTTTTGTCACGGCGGACGGTCCCACCGTGCTGGAGGTCAATACCATCCCCGGCCTGACGCCCACCAGTCTCCTGCCCCGTGCGGCGCAGGCCGCCCGCATTCCGTTCTCGGAGATGATCACCATGATTATCGAAAGCGGACTGGCAGAGGGCGTACGGTGAAGCGGCGCAGGTATATGACCGCCGCGCAGGTCGAGCAGGCCAGACGCAGACTGCGTCTGGCTCGCAGCCGGGTTCTGACCGTTACCCGGCTGGCGTTGACCGCTCTGGCCATCGAAGCGGTGGCGGCGGCTCTGACCTCTCCCCGCTTTGCCGTGAAAGGGGTGGCGCTGGAGGGTGCCGGAGCGTTGACCCAGGAATATGCGCTGCGGACCGTGGCCCCGGCTGTCGGCGGGAACTACTTCCTGGCGCCGTGCGGGAAGCTGCGTGACCGGCTGGAATCCCATCCGGCCATCCGCCACGCCGCAGTTGCCCGAACACTGGACGGGCGGCTGGCTGTGCGTATCGAGGAGCGCTCTCCCTATGTCTGCGTGCTGTGGAAGGGCAGTTTTTACACGCTGGACCGTGAGATGGTGCCCTTTGTCCGCGCCGCTGTGCGCGATCGCTCACTTCCCCTCATAGACCCTCCCGCGGCAGGCTCACCGAAGATGGGCCGGCCCTGGTCCAGCGCCTATCTTGAAGCCGCCTTGAACTGTCTGGAGGAGGCCCGGAAAAGCGATCTCAAAGTCAGTCAGGTTTCTATTGACCCGGCAGGCGAGATGTGTTTGAATATCGTCAACGGGACGAAGATACGGGCCGGTTACCCGCAGGATATCGAGCAGAAGATATCGGTAGCAACACGGGTGCTGGCGTCGCTGCCGGTGCCGCTCAATACCATTCTCTACGTGGATGTCAGCTGTCCCGGCGCCCCGGCTTACCGTCCCAAAGGCAGCGACGGGGCGGCTTCCGTCCAGTAGGCGCGACTAGCAGGGATGAACCAGGTTTTCAGCCGTCTGGGCTCCAAAAACTGGCTGTTCCACGTCACTCTCATGTGCTTTCTGCTGGGAGCGCTGCTTGCCGCCAACCTTAACACCCAGGGCTCCATGCGGCAGCAGCTCGGGCTTCCGGCGGGCTCCGGCCGCGTGCCCTGGCTGGTTGAAGCGCTCAAGGAGCAGCGCGACACCAACGAAAAGCTGAAAGCCACTATCGCCGACCTGCGAGCCAAGACCGAGCAGTATGAGCAGGAGCTCTCACAGCGCAGCCGCGAGTCGTCTTCTCTGAACAAGGAGCTTCAGGAAGTCAAGTTCCTGCTCGGCCTTACCCCGGCCCGCGGGCCGGGCGTCATTGTCACGCTGGACGACAACAAGTCCAAGCGGGTGGGCGATATAGACTCCGACCTCTACATCGTCCACGATTTCGACCTTCGCAACGTGGTCAACGAACTGTGGGCCGCCGGCGCGGAGGCCATATCCATCAACGATCACCGCATCGTCGCCCGCACCGCTATCCGGTGCGTGGGGCCGAACGCCATGATCAACGGAGAGCCCACGGCCGCGCCGTTCGTCATCAAGGCCATCGGGAATCCTGCTGACCTGGAGGGAGCCCTGAACATCCCGAACGGTGTGGTGGACCTGATGCGCGTCGGGATCAAGGTGAAGATAGAGCGCGGCCAGTTCATCGAAGTGCCGGCCTTCACGGGAGCCACCACCGTGAAGTACGCCAAACCGGTTCCGTTGAAGCAGGAAGGGACGAACTGACGTGATCTGGCTCCCCGTCGCCGGACTGATCTTCGGCTTCGCCCTGGTCTTGCTGACGCGCTGGACGATCCCGGGGGACTATGCCAGCTATCTTGCGCTGGCGGCTCTGGCGGGGTTGGACTCGCTATTCGGGGGCATCCGGGCCGGTCTTGAGGGCAAGTTTCACACAGACGTGTTCGTCTCCGGCTTCGTCGCGAACACGCTCCTTGCCGCAAGCCTGGCGTGGCTTGGCGATCAGATCGGCGTTGATCTGCTGCTGGCGGCGGTCGTGGCTCTGGGAGGGCGGGTGTTCCTGAACCTCTCGCTCATCAGGCGCTACTGGCTGACGCAGGCGGCCATGTCGCGCCGGCGGGACGTGACTTGAGGGTTTCAGAGAGGGAAGAGGCGTTCCATCATAAGGCGTTCGCAGGGGGCGGCGTGCCGGGGGCGGCCCGCAGCGGCGCACGGGGCCGCGGAGCGCCTGAGGTGTTGAAGTGAGTCGCACGGAGATAGTTGCCGGGCTGGACGTCGGCACCACAAAAGTCTGCATGATCATCGCCGAGGGGGAACCGGGAGGGGCGCTCCGGGTCATCGGTGAGGGACTCGTCCCGTCGGACGGGATGCGCAAAGGCGTGGTGACGGATATAGAAAAGACCTCTCACGCCATCGCACAGGCGGCCGAGAAGGCGCAGCGGGTGGCCGGCGTGCAGGTGTCCAGTGTGTTTGTCGGCGTGTCCGGCGAGCACATCCGCTCCATGAATTCCAAAGGGATCGTGGCTATCGCGCATCCCCGGCGGATGGTGCGCCAGGAGGACGTGGACCGGGTCATCGAGAGTTCCCGCCTGGTGGTGCTGCCGCCGGAGCGGGAGATCATACACGCCATTCCGCGGGGATTCTGTATTGACGGGCAGGACGGGATCCGGTCGCCGGTGGGGATGAGCGGCTCCCGGTTGGAGGTGGAGACGCACATCGTTCACGGCCAGAGTTCGTTTCTCCAGAATCTGGCCAAGTGTGTGGACCGGGCGGGTCTGGAGATCGAATCATTCGTGCTGCAGAGTTTCGCTGCGGCCCGCGCCGTGCTGGACGAGGCGGACCGCTCCCTGGGTGTGGCGCTGGTGGATATGGGCGGCGGCACGACGGATGTCGCCGTCTACCAGAACGACAGCATCGTACATTCGGCGGTGGTGGCTGTGGGCGGCGCGCATCTGGATCAGGACGTGGCCATCGGTCTGCAGTGTTCTCTGTCAGCGGCGGAGCAGTTGAAGATACAGTCCGGGTGCTCCAGCGTGGATCAGGTGGACGCTTCCCAGACCATATCCGTGCAGCGGACCGGCGCTTCGGCTCCCAGTCAGCTGCCCCGCCGGTTGCTGGCGGAGATTCTGGAGCCGCGGATGACGGAGATTTTCCAGCTGGTGGGCGAGAGCATCGAGCAGTATACGCCGCTGCGCAGCCTGCCGGGAGGCATCGTTCTGACGGGGGGCACTTCGCTCTTGTCCGGCGTGACGTCGCTGGGGGAGAGGCTTCTCGGAGTCCCGGTGCGGCCAGGAAGAGTCTCTGGTGTGGGCGGCCTGATGGACTCGGTCTCGGATCCGCAGCACGCCACCGGGGTGGGATTGGCGCTCTGCGCCTGGGACCAGCGCGTGTCGGAGGGCGCACTGCGCAATTCGGGCAAGCTGCGCGGTCCGCGCGCCTGGCTCAGCAAAGTGCGCGATGCGCTTATGGGTACGGACTGAGGGCTCAGGGGGTTGACACCTCCCTGACGCTTCTTGCAGATACAGTTTTACGGAACAGCGAGAACAGCCGGAAGGAAGGGTTTCGATGCAGGAGAGCATGACGGATTGTCCCGCCAAGATTAAGGTCATTGGCGTCGGCGGCGCAGGATGTAATGCGGTCAACCGGATGATCGAAGGTGGCCTGAACGGAGTCGAGTTCATCTGCATGAACACGGACCGTCAGGCGCTGGAAGCATCCAAAGCGATGCACCTGGTGCAGCTGGGTGAGCAGCTGACCCGCGGACTGGGAGCGGGAGGCAACCCGGAGATCGGGCGGCAGGCGGCCGAGGAGAGCAAGCAGGAGATCGCCCGGTCGGTGGACGGAGCGGAGATGGTGTTCATCACCGCCGGGATGGGCGGCGGAACGGGCACGGGCGCAGCTCCGGTGGTGGCGGAGCTCTCGCGGGATGCGGGGGCGCTGACGGTGGCCGTCGTCACCCGGCCGTTCCTGTTCGAGGGTCCGCGCCGCGGTCAGGCCGCCGACCAGGGAGTCAAGCTCCTGAAGGAGAAAGTGGACACGCTCATCGTCATCCCCAACGAGCGTCTGCTCTCTGTGGTGGAGCGGCGGGTGAGCTTTGTGGATTCGTTCCGGATGGCGGACGAGGTGCTGCGCCAGGGAGTCCAGGGCATAGCGGATATGATCACCGTGCCGGGGCTCATCAACGTGGATTTCGCAGACGTCAAAGCCATTATGAAGGACGCCGGCTCCGCCCTGATGGGTATCGGCATCGGGAGTGGCGACGGGAGCGCCCGGATGGCAGCGCAGGCGGCGATCTCCAGTCCGCTCCTGGAGACCACGGTTGCCGGCGCTCGCGGCATCCTGTTCAATATCTGCGGCGGGGAGGATCTGACCATCTCTGATGTCAACGAGGCCGCTCAGGTCATCTTCGACGCCGCGGATAAGGACGACGCCAACATCATCTTTGGAGCAGTCATAGATCCGAGACTTGAGGGCGAGGTGCGCATCACGGTGCTGGCCACCGGGTTCGACTCCCCGGACTACAACGTCCGGCATCACAAGCTGGCGCCGGAGCCCGAAAAGCACCCGGAGCCAAAGGATGAACCCCTGCGGTTCTCGCTGGGAGACCGGGAGATGGTACCGGAATCCGAACTGGACATCCCGGCGTTCCTGCGCAGGCGCTGACAGGCGTGACAGGGTGACTGACGTTTCCGGGGCGGTTCTTGAGGAGCCGCCCCGGTTCCGTGTTACGGCGATGCCCGTACGGGGTAACTATGCAGGGACGATCCTGAGTCCGCGAAAGGAAATGCCCATGCCTGCAATCTCGCTGACTTCTTGTGTTGTAGCCGCCCTTGTGGCCGCCGGTTGCTGCCTGTCCCTGCCCGCGGCCGCGGATGGCGAGACGGTGGAATACCGTCACGGCGATGTGACACTGGAAGGATACCTGGTCGCTCCCGCCCCTTCGGCAGGCCGCTGCCCCGGTATCTTGCTGGTCCACGATTGGGACGGGATAGACGACTATGAGCGCCTGCGCGCCGAGATGCTGGCCGAACTGGGTTATGTGGCGCTGGCGGCGGACATCTACGGGAAAGGAGTGCGGCCTGCGGACACGGAGCAGGCTGCGGCAGAGTCATCGAAGTATAAGAACGACCCGGCTCTGTATCGCGCCCGTCTGACGGCCGGGCTGGACACGCTTCGCCGTCATCCCCGCGTGGATCCGGATCGCCTGGGGGCCATCGGCTATTGCTTCGGCGGCACGGGCGTGCTTGAGCTTGCGCGCAGCGGAGCGGACGTAAAAGGCGTCGTCAGTTTCCACGGATCCCTTGGAACGTCCTCACCCGCCAGCCCGGGTTCAGTCAAGGCCGCCATCCTGGTGCTGCACGGCGGCGCAGACCCGGTGGTTCCTCCGGAGGAGGTCTCCGCGTTCGTGCGCGAGATGCTGGAAGCCGGAGCGAACTTCAGCATTGTGTCCTATCCCGGAGCGGTTCACGCCTTCACGAAATACGGCAGCCGGTCTTATCATCAGCGGGCGGACCGGGCCTCGTGGGAGGCGATGAAGCGCTTCTTTGCCGATCTGTTCACTCGCGACTGACGCGGCTGCCGCC
>JBBFLP010000091.1:0-3755 GCA_037478975.1 Armatimonadota bacterium | reverse complement strand
TGGCGGAAGGCCCCGTGTTCCAGCTCGCGGCAAGGCAGGCACCATTCGGCCGAGAAATCAATGATCACAGGGCGCCCCTCGCGTGCCGCCTGCTCCACCAGCTCTGCAGAGTAGGGCTGCCACTCGATGCCCGGACGCTCCGGCGTGGGAAGAAGCAGCCACGCGCCCCCCGCTATGGCCAGCGCTCCGGTAAGAACCCGGAACGTTCCCAGACTGGCCGGGCGGAAGCCGCTCTTTTCCAGAAAGCCTAGCCAGATTCCTAGGGCGATGGCGATCGCTCCGCCGGCCGTGGATGCCGCCTTCCCCCCGATGACGGGGCTGACCAGCCAGACGGCCACGCCCAGCAACAGCGCGCCAAGCAGCTTCTTCACCCAGGACATCCAGGGTCCAGCCGTCGGAAGGTTCGCCGAGAAGATGGCGAGCAGCATCAGGGGAGTGGCGATGCCGAGTGCCAGGACGAAGAACAGGGTGAGTCCTGCCGCAGGCTGCCCCAGCGCTCCCGCGAACGCCATCAGGGCGATGGTGGCAGGTCCTGTGCAGGGGGCAGCCACCACCCCGAAGATGAGTCCCATCACGAATGCGCCGGCGAAGCCGCTGCGCGCCCCCGATCGCTGCGCTATGAATGCAGGAGGCCGGAGTTCGAAGGCTCCGAACATCCCGAAGCCCATCACGGCGATGATGGCCGCCAGCGTCCCCAGGACCCACGGGCTTGATAGCCAGGAGCCGAACAGCGCGCCGCTCGAAGCCGCCACGAAACCCAGGAGCGAATAGGTCGTCGCGATACCGGCGGCATAGGTCACCGCCAGACCCACCGTGCGCCGCCGGTTGTCGGAGGCCTGATTGCGGAAATATCCCAGCGTGATGGGGATCAGCGGGAAGACGCAGGGAGTGAAGCTGAGGCCTAGTCCTGCCACGTACACCGCCGCGAGCAGAAACGCCCATCCCCTCTTCTCCAGAATCCCCGCGAAGTAGTTGGGCGCCTGCCGCGCCTCCGGGTTGACTTCCAGCTGTGGGGGCGTCCCGCTATCTGTACCTGTCGCAGCGAACAGTCCGTCTTTGGCCGGCGGGGACGTCTTGTCTCCGACGTTCACGGGAATTTCCACCTCCGCCTCAGCCGGCGGCAGGCACTGCTGATCATCGCACGCCTGATAGGTGAGTGTCGCTTTCAGACGCACAGTCCCCTCGGGCGCTCCCGTGGGTACCGTGAGCCGGAAGGTCATCACCGCGCCGTCCTCCAGCACCGCCACCTTCTGACCTTTGGCGAAGGAGAAGTCTTTCAGGATGTGCTGAGGATAGGAGACCGGCCCCACCTGAAAACCTTCCGGAGCCTCCACGCGGAGCTCCGTGGGTATCGTGAATTCATCCAGGGGGGCATTGGACTGGATGTGATACCGGTCGTCCACGTCGGCCCGGACGGCCACCAGGGTAGAGTCGCCGGGAGCAACGCTCTCATTCTGAACGGCGGCCTCCAGGCGCACGATATCGGCCGGAGCTGCTCCGCCTCCCAGACTTACCGGTTGAGCACAAACACCTGAAGCGCCCACCATCGTCAGCAGCACTGCCACCAGCGCCATCCTGGAAGGGGTTGTTCTCACGTCGGCTACTCCTGTTCTGGGGACGGACCTTCGGCCCATCCCCGCGGCTATGATGCTAAACGTCCGTTGCGTATATTTTGCTTCCGCTGTTTCACCGTAAAGGCTGGCCGGGGTATCATACCGTGGACGGACGCCGCTATGCTCCCATTCGAACCGCCGGTTTATCTGGACTACGCCGCAAGCACCCCTCCGGATTCCCGTGTTCTGGAGGAGATGTTGCCGTGGCTGTCCTCGGAGTTCGGCAACGCCTCCAGCACTCACTCGTTCGGCAGGCGGGCTCGCGCGGCCCTGGACCTTGCTCGCGACCGCGTGGCGGCGCTGCTTCACGCGAAGCCTGCGGAGATCTGTTTCACGTCCGGGGGGACCGAGGCGGACAATCTGGCGGTCATCGGCGCAGCGCTCGCTGCGCCCCCTGAACGCAGGCGCGTGGTCATCAGCGCGGTGGAGCACCACGCGGTGCTGCACGCGGCCGCAAGCCTCACACGCTTCGGGTTCGAGGTGTGTCACATACCGGTCAACTCGTCGGGACATCTTCTCATCGAGCAGGCTGCCCGTCTCATAGACCGGAATACCGCCCTGGTGAGTGTGATGCTGGTCAACAACGAGACCGGAGTGGTGATGCCAGTGGCGAAGGTGGCCCGGCTGGCGCGCAAGGCCGGAGCGCTGATGCACACGGATGCGGTGCAGGCCGCCGGCCTGTTGCGCCTGGACCCGGCCGATCTGGGTGTGGATCTGCTCAGTATCTCGGCTCATAAGATCTACGGGCCAAAGGGAGCGGGGGTCCTGTGGGTGCGCAAAGGGGTGCAGCTTGTCCCCGTCATCCACGGCGGAGCTCAGGAGCGTGAGCGCCGGGGAGGCACGGAGAACGTAGCTGCCATCGCGGGATTCGGGCGGGCCGCTCAGATCGCCCTGGAGGAGCGTCAGCAGATCGTCGAAGCGGTCGAGGCGGCAAGGGATGCGTTTTTGGAAGGGTTCGCGTCGCTCCGCGATTATCCGCTTCACTGTGAGGCTGCCCGGCGGGTCGCCTCCATTCTCAACATCCATTTTCCGGGACTGGAGTCCGAGCTTTTCCTGATGCGGCTGGACACGATGGGCATTGCAGCCAGCTCCGGCTCCGCGTGCGCTTCCGGGTCTCAGGAGCCCTCCCACGTGTTGAAGGCCATGGGATGTCCGGAGCCCGAAGTGAAGTGCTCGGTGCGCTTCAGTTTCGGCAGGACGCTGGACCCGGAGACCGCCCGCCGCGCGGGCACTGCAGTCCGGGAAGTGGCCCGTGAGATGCTCTCCCGCCTGCGCGATCTTTCCCCCGCCTGCCTCATCCCTCCCGCTTCCTCCAGCGCCTGAGATTTCTCCCACCAATTGTACTTTTCTTGGGAAAAAGACTGCCCGCAGCCATATTCTCTCCCGTTCTCGGTGAGGGGACTTCATTGGACTTCTCCTATTAGGGAGGTAATCAGAAACAGACGGTGGTACGGCGCCAAGATTGTGAAAGCCTTCTCCCCTGGTGGGAGAAGGTTGGGATGAGGGGAACCCGATCTCCCAAAGACTTATTCCGGGACCTCCAACGCTGGTTGAGCCGTCCGCCTCCGGCGGACGAGTCGGAACCATGGGCTGGAACATTTCCATCCTCCGGTTCGTCTCTCGGATAATCCTTGACCTGGCGGCGAGGATATGCTACGCTGAGTTTAGGTCAGGAAATGCAGGTCCAATCCCACCGGCGTCCCGGGATCGGCGCCGGGAGATGGAAGCGGGCCTCCCGTTGCGGACGAAAGGAGGAGAAGATATGGAAGTCGTCCGCATCCGAACGGTCGTGTGCGCGCTGCTTGCCGGCGTGCTCCTGTCAATGTACCCCCCCCCGCGCCTGAGCGCGGCTCCTCTGAGTGATCCTGCCGCCGTCCGGAGCGTGATGGACGCTCTTGCCGCACCGGACGGGACATCGGTGACGCTGCGCGCTGTGCTTGTTTCCCGTGTGTCTGCGGACGCTGTGTATGTGGAGGTGCGGGACGCCTGGGACGGTCACTTCCGCCTTGCGGTTGTGCCGGGAGAGCGTGTGGCGGTTCATCCTTCGCAGACGGTGGATGTGTCTGGAGTGATGGGGACGCTTGCGTCGGGCCGGCGAGTGGTGATTGGGGCGGTGTTGGAGGTGTATCGTGACAGCCGGGG